>CAIZGA010000475.1 GCA_903932385.1 uncultured Acidobacteriota bacterium | reverse complement strand
GTGAATTCGAATACCTCATTCTTACTGTCGCCGCAACGCTCGCTGAAGACGCGTACGGCGCTGCCATCCGCGCGTACATCGAGCAGAAGACGGGACGCCGATGCTCGATCGGAGGACTTTATACCACCATTGAACGGCTGGAAGCCAAGGGCCTGCTCAATACATGGATGGGCGATGCCACACCGCAACGTGGAGGCCGCGCCAAACGTATGGTGCGCGTCACCCCCAAAGGCGCCGATGCCGCAAAAGAATTCTACGAAGCCATTACAAAAATCAGCATTGGCGCCGCCTGGGCCTCGCATCGTCCCGGAGCTAAAGCATGAAACGCGTCTTTGTCGACCTCATCGCGCTTCTGCTCCCACCCTGCGACCGCGAAGCCGTCCTCGGCGACCTTGCTGAATACAGCGCGCCCTTCGCATCTTCGTTTTTCGCAATCCTCGGTTTTGCCCTCCGGCGACAGTTCCTCTGCTGGCTGTCGTGGCGGCCATGGTTTGCCGCTATTGCTCTTGCATACACCACAACCTGGTTGCTCATGGGAAATTCTGTTGAAATTAGTACAAACGCAGTGAAATGGTATTGGGAACCAGCTTCCTGGCATCAGGTACTCCATCTGCTGTCGGATTTCACGCTATCTCTTCTGCGGCTCATTGCGGCTGCATGGTCTGCTGGGTTTGCCGCGGCTCGAATTTCACGCAGAACACTCTGGTGCAGCATGCTGTTGCTTCTTGGCCCCTCCATCTACTGCTTCAAATTGTTTCACGTAGAGACTCACTTCGATCACCACATCATTCAGCTTTCACCATTCGCCCTATTTCTTTATCTGCCGCTGATGATTTTCGGCATACGCGCAGGATTACATAACCTACGCCTACGTCCTTGGCTGGCGCTTCTGTTGATCGCTCCCTACTGCATGCAATTGGTTCCTATGATGAAAATCCAAAGCGGGCCAAGGTTTGTCTTATGGACCCTCATCCTACTCTGGCCTTGCTGGTATCTCGTATGGTTTGCACTTCCATCGACCCGCCGTTCTAAGGGAGCCTACTCGCTATGATTCGTGGACCTCGTATATTTTCCATCGCCTTCGCTTTGTGCTTTCTCGTCTCTGCTTCATGCTTCGCGGCAAACCTCGGCACTCTCGTTGACCGAAAAATTCACTCCGACAATCTCACCCACAATCTCATCGGCGTCGATCCCACACGCAATCTCACCATCTATCTGCCGCCCGGATACAACACTTCCACGCAGCGTTACCCAGTTATCTACTTTTTGCCGAACCCATTCGGCGGTCATCGCAATATTTTCGATCAGCACCACGCCGCCGAGCTCTTCGACCGCGCCATCGCCGCCTATCAGATCGGCAAGTTCATTCTCGTTTCCGTAGACATGCGGACACGCTTCGGCAGCACTTGGTATGTCAACTCACCCGTCACCGGCAATTGGCAGGACTTTTACATCCGCGACGTCGTCCCCTACATCGACGCCAACTTCCGCACTCTCGCTACCCGTAACTCGCGCGGCCTCCTCGGCGACTATATCGGAGGCTACGGCGCACTTCGCTTCGGCATGGCGTATCCCAACATATTCAGCGTCGTCTACGCCATGCATCCCGTCGGCACCGGTTCGGGTGTGCAAATGCTCGTCTCACGCCCCAACTGGTCCACGATCGCTAACGCAAAGTCGCTCAACGACCTGAACAGCGACGGCTTCACTCCTATATTCGCCAGCATGTTCCAGGCGCACCTGCCCGACCCCGCCAATGCGCCGCTCTATTTCGATCCACCAGCACATCTCATCAACGGCAAGCTCGTCATCGACTCCGCACAGATGGCCCGTTTGCGCGACAACCTCTTCATCGAATCGCTCATTCCCAGATACGCTGACAATCTCAAGTCCCTCCGCGCTCTCAAAATCGACTGGCCCCGCAGCGACGGCATCTGGGACCACGTCTATGCCAACGAGGCGCTCACCTATAAGCTCAACGAGTTCGGCATCGTCCACGAAGCCGAAGAATTTAACGGTACATGGGGCGGCGATCCCTACTGGGATGGTCCCGACAACCGCGTCTACAACGAAGTTCTTCCCTTCTTCCGCAACCATCTCGACTTCTAAAGCTTTTCGTACAAAGAAAGATTCCCACGTAGGCGCAGTCGGTTTGAAGCACGGATAATTGGTGAAGTCCTACTTGCATCTGTCCCGGCGTGTCAAAGACGAACTTCTCGCAAAACGGACTCTACCTAATCTTGGAGCAGATATCAAAGTGCAGCAGGATCTGCTGCGGCATTCATCGGCGCGGCTCTCCAAGCCAACGGCCTTGCCGACGACAAACGCGACCGCCTCGGCCTCCGTCTCCTTCACGGTCTTGGTGGTGGTAGTGCGGCGCTCGGTCTTATGCAGCAGCTCGTGTGCGACCTCATGCACAAGCGTGGCGAACTCCTCGGCCTTCGACTGTCCGGGGAGAATGGCAATCCTGCCGCCATAGCTCACACCCAGAGCCGGGGCAATGTTCTCGGTAAAGACAAGCTCGATGCCCTGCCGCTCGATGAACTCCAGCAAACGGTCGCGGTTCTCACCTACGTCGCCGGTGATCTCGCGGAGCGTGGGAAGTTCCGCGCCTTCGGTCTGCGACACATCAAAAACCGTGGTGTGCCGGAATCCAAGCAACACCGCCATGTTCTGCTTGGTGATGTCCTTCTCGGCCTCTGCCGTGCAAGTTCGAGGATATTGCTGAAGCTGTAATTGTGGAAACGGCTCATCGCGTTCAGATAGGCCGTAAGAGCGTCGCTGTGTCCAGCCTAAAGCTGCTGGATAAGGACTTTGACATTGGCGGCGATGGCTTCCTTCGCCGTGAGTGGCTTTGGCTGCTGCCGTTTAGGGTTTCCGGTGGTGGGGGCAAATGTGCTGGTGGTGGCATTGCTGCTGGCTGAGGTGGGATAAGACATGACGGTGCTCCTGCGCGGCCCGCGTGGGGCGGATTGGCGTCCATGAGCGTAAGCACTGCCTCTAACCAAAATTTCTTTTGTTGAGTGCCCCCGCTTCATGGCTCTTGCGGCCCTGCCATCACGCCGCCTGAAGCAGGGGCACGTGACGAAAGAAGAAATTTAGGCACAGTTCGATATCGCCTTAGCACGAGGGGCCGGGCGTTGCGGGGCAGGAGACGGGCCCCGCTGAGGAGGATGGCGAAGGACCGCACTGCCGGGCCGCAGCCAGCGAGGAACCCCTCCTCCCCTCATAACGAGAACCAAGTACTACAATGGTTTCAACGGACTTTTGGGACTCGCCATGATTCGGATTGCGGCCGAGAATATTTACGTTCTGCGGAATTCGACGGGGAAACCCTTTACCGATCTGCTGGATCGGTTGATCCGCAGTTCCGCGCCCATCCTTGGTATTCCCGCTACTGCTGTCCTCGACAACCCCAGAGTCAACTACCCAGACGGTGGTGTTGACACCCAGGTAACTGAGGGCTGCTCTACTGATCCCCGGGGCTATTTCATCGAACGTACCGCGTGGCAGTACAAAGCTGTTGCGTTGAAGGATTTCACGGACAGCAAGGTTAAGGAAGAGATCAGCGGGAACAGTAAAGACTATGTGCGTAGCCTGCTTCAACAGGGGTATGCATACCGCATGTGCATTGCGGATGACGGGTCTGCTGAAAGGAAGACCGAGATTAAAGGTCTTCTGGATGTGGAGATCAAGAAGGTCAACTCCGCAGCGCCAGAGGCGGTCGTGCTATTTGCGTCCGACGTGGTCCATTGGGTCAATGCATTCCCCGCTATTGCTGCGGAGATGCTGGGATCTAGCCTGACGGAGTTTTTTCACTTTGCGACTTGGCAAAACCGGGAACGAGCCGTGACCAAGAACTTCGTGACGACGCCGGAGACGGATGTCATTTTCGACAATGT
>CAIZGA010000474.1 GCA_903932385.1 uncultured Acidobacteriota bacterium | reverse complement strand
GGACTGACATGCTGCGCGTTGTCGGCGCATCGACCAACTCAACGATGGTGTTCATGCCGTCGGGTCCGGAGGGCCTGCAGAATTTCCAGCAGACCATGACCAACGCTTTGCTTGCCAATGTATCGAAGAAGAGTTAAGCGATATCGCAGTCTGCATAAAAACAAACGGGAGAGGCGCAATCGCCTCTCCCGTTTTTATTGCTTCCCTGCTGATTACTTGCTCGTCGTTACGCGCCAGATGGAACCGGAACCATCATCGGTAACCATCAGCGAACCGTCGCGCGCCGTGGCAACGCCCACCGGGCGTCCCCAGACATCGCCATCCGGCAATACAAAGCCGGTGAGGAACTCTTCATACTCGCCGGTGGCATGGCCGGTCTGGTGCAACGGCACGCGGATGACTTCATAGCCCGCGCGTACGGCACGGTTCCACGAACCATGTTCCGCCGCAAAAATATCTCCCGCATATTCTGCCGGAAACATCTTGCCATTGTAGAAAGTCATTTCCAGCGAGGCGTTGTGCGGCTGCAGCAGAACATCGGGCACGATGACCTTGTCCTTCAACTCAGGATGCTTGCCATCGTGACGCGGGTCCTGATGCGCACCGATGTACCACCACGGCCAGCCGTAAAAACCGCCGGCCTGCACATGCGTGATGTAGTCGGGAACAAGATTGTCTCCCAGTGCATCACGTTCATTCACACTGCACCACAATTCTCCGGTAATGGGATTGACGGCGAGTCCCACCGGGTTGCGAATGCCCGAGGCGTAGACTGACATGCCGGTGCCATCCGGATTGAATTGCAGAATATCGGCACGATGAAATTCAGAGGCATGCGTGTCGGGATCATCCACGTTCGATGCGGATCCGACAGAGACAAACATCTTCGTGCCGTCGAGCGAGAACTGAATATCTCGCGTGATATGTCCACTGGGGCCACTGGGCAGGTCGGCGAGATGCTCTGCTGGACCAGCAGCGGAGAGGTCTCCATTGCTGTACGGAATGCGCAGGACAGCATCAGTGTCACCAATGTAGACCCACTTTGGATTCGGGCCTGCAGGATAGAAGGCGATGCCGAAGGGGCGCTTGAGTCCGGTGGCAAAGACGCTGGTCTGCTTCGGTTTGCCGTCCGCCGTGATGCCGCGGAAGACGAGAATTTTTCCAGGATCGCTTTCTGCCACAAACAAATCGCCATTGGGCGCGATGCGAATCAGGCGCGGGTTGTCGAGCCCGGTGGCATACTGTTGCACCTTGAAACCTTCGGGCGCTTTGGGCCACATGTCACTGGGACGCGGCACCAGCTTGGCCGTGTTGCCTGCAGACTGCGTGGCAAAGGGAGCCGGTAAATCCTGCGATGTAATCTTGCGCATGTTGCCGGGCGCTTCATAGCGAAAATCGGTGAATGGGGGGGTAGGGGGTGGCGCGCTGATGGTCGCCATGCCGGCTGTGGCTCCCGGGCCAACGCGGTTCAGCATCTGCGCACTGGGCACGCTGATGTTCTTAAGGTAGGTGATGATCTGCCAACGCTGCTTCTCCGTCAGTGACGAGTTGAATGCCGGCATGCCATTCTGCAAATCGCCCAGACTGATGTACCAGAAAATCGAACCCGGTTTCGCTGCTTGTGTGGGGCCGGTGGCCAGCGCGGGAATGTTGCCGCTGCCCTTCGCGGTCTGTCCGTGGCAGGAGGCGCAGTTCTGCGCGTAGAGTAGCTCGCCGGCAGCCACATCATTCTGGCCGGTGGCGGGGTTCACCTGTGCGGCGACTGACGGTGGCGCATCATGAAAGTTCTGCGCGCCAGCGGTGATGGTCAGTGCCATCGCTATCGAAATATGTGTCAGAAGATTTCCTGCAGAAGAAATGCACTTCATCGCGAATGCCTCGATTCAATGGGTCGGTTATGTTTTCAGAAATTTCAGGACAAGCGAATTTACGGCGCAGTGATGCGCATCAACAGACGTGATTAATCTACCACTGCGAATGTTAAATTTGGAACCAGTGTTGCCGGATGAACTGCTCCGACGCGTGCATCAATACATGCGGAAGTTTACATAGACGCAGACATCGCTAACCGTGACCGGTTTACCGTCTTTGCTGGCTGGCTTGAAGCGCCAGGTGGCCAGGCTCTTCTTGGCTTCTTCATCCAGGCCAAAACCCAGCGGCTGCACAATCTGAATATGCGATGTGGTGCCGTTGGAGTTGACCCACATGCAGGCGCCCACCATGCCCTGCTGCTTCACGCGG
>CAIZGA010000473.1 GCA_903932385.1 uncultured Acidobacteriota bacterium | reverse complement strand
TGCGTTGAAGGCCGCCAGTAAAGACCCGATTGACGCACTGGCTTACGACTAGCGATTCGCCGGTTGTAGATATGCATGGGCCCGGAAACTCTGGAACTCTCTGGTAGCAGCTGCGGGCCTGTTTGCACGCGACGCCACATTTATAAATAACGCCGACGCAACTGGAGTCCATCTGCCATGCAATGGGCCGGTTGCGTGAGGAACAATTTCCAATGATGCAATGGTTGCAGCAGCAGATGAAGAACGGTCTCGGTTGGCGCGTGATGAACGTGCTGCTGCCGACTGTAGCCGCAATTTTTTATGCGCTGCATTTTCTGCATCTCACCGCAGACTTTCCCAACCACTCTCCGTGGATGGACTGGGCGAAATACACCGATGAAGGCTGGTACGGCAACGCAGCGATTGAATATTATTTGCGCGGCCATTGGCATGTGGCCGGCGACTTCAATCCCGCAGCGGCGTTGCCGGTGTGGCCTCTGTTGCTGGCGGTGGTTTTTAAATTCACCGGCGTGAGTCTCGCTGCTGCGCGTGCGTTGGCGGTTGCTGTCTTTGGAGCCACACTGCTGGCGGTATGGGCGCTGGTGCAGCGTTACTACGGCGCGTTGACGGCATCGCTCGCCATCCTGCTGTTGGCGGTCAGCCCCTTCTGTTATGCCTTCGTGCGCTTGGCAATTCTGGAGCCGCTGCTGGTGCTGCTGATGACGTTGGCCCTGTTGGCGGCAAGCCATGCCGCGTCGGGCAAACGGTGGCCGTGGGTCGCAGTGGGTCTTCTGTTGCCGCTGATGGTTTTGACCAAAACAACGGCGATTTTTCTCATGCCGGCAATATTTCTCATGCTGCTCTTCCAACTCCACGCGCGCTGGAAAACTTTCTTCCTGCAGACCATTGGTTCCGGTGCCATCGCAGCAACCGTGATGGGCAGTTATCTTTATTTTCTTTGGCGATGGAATTATCTTGCCGACTTCAAATATTTGTTTGCAGCTAACTCCAGCAACAATGTGAAGCTGATTCATCTGGGCAGTATTTTCGCCACCGCCATGACCAGCGGCATGTGGATGGATGTGGTCTTGTTCCCGGCTTTTCTGGTGCTGGCCGCGTGGGCCATCGGCATGACGGTGTGGAGCCGGTTGCAATGGCTGCGCACCCAGCCGCTGCTGGTTACGCTGCTGGTGTGGGCTGCGGGATACTTTGCCTTCCTCGCATACCACAACAATATTCAGCCGCGATATTACCTGGTGATTTCCGTGCCGATGACAATTGCCGTTGCCATCACCGCAGAGGACCTGTGGCTCTGGCTGCGTGATATGAGCGGGAGATATTGGCGCTGGGGGTTGGCATCAGCGATTGCGGCAACACTGTTGCTGGCCGTGGCCACCGATGCTCGACTGCTGCTGACCTTTGTCCGTACGCCGGAATATTCTTTCGTGAATGCAGCGCATGAGTTTCGCAATGTGGTGGAGGCGGATCCCGCGCACAACAATCTGGTGATGAGCATCAGCGGCAATGAAATGTCGTTGATGAATCAGTTGCCGGCCATTTGCGATGACTTTGGGACGATGGAATTAGACGACCGCATTGCCGCTTACCGGCCCGGTTGGTATATCGCGTGGAATGCGGTGGAAGACGACAAGCAGGAATCGCTGGACAAGTTTTATCGGCTGCAGCGCGCCGCTGTGGTTCCGGCAATGGATGATCCGGACCGCAATGTGTTGATTCTCTACAAACTGGTACCGCGTACCGCGCAGGACGACCAGCCGGTAAAGAAACCGCGTGGCCATGCGCGTCTGCTGCAAACTGGCCTGGAGAAGACCAGCCCAGTGCACATTCAACCCGATCTGTAGGCTAAGTGGAAGGGTCCAAAGCTGATTTTTAGGAAAATTACTTCGCGTTTGGCAATATTTCGCGGGGTGGTCGGTTGGGGATCCACAAAATGCCCTGTAGATTGAGCAATTTAGCGGAAGCCATCCCCTGAAATCAAGGAAAATGGCATTGACTCTACTGGCGGGATTGGGTATCTTTAAAACTCGCGCAGTTTTGCGTCTGCGGTGCTATGGCATTGTCGTCATGGAACCTGCAGACAGCGGACTTCGGGTTGGACCCTCATCAGAACCGGCATGGCCTGGCGAACGTTGGCCGGCAAGGCCCGGTTCCGGAAGCAGCCACACCACGTAACCTGCGCTACTCACCGTGCGGAGAGTTTTCTTCTGGCGGAAAGTAAACCGCTGGAACACGTCTGCGCGTGTGAGGAATGAAAGTTTTTTAGATTCAGGAAAAGAGAGTCGTAACCATGTCGACGTATATACCGAGCGCCAATGCAATTGAGCGCAAGTGGTTTGTGGTGAATGCCGAAGGACAGACGCTGGGTCGCCTGGCGACGCAGGCCGCGCGCGTGCTTGCCG
>CAIZGA010000472.1 GCA_903932385.1 uncultured Acidobacteriota bacterium | reverse complement strand
TCACAATGCGGGTTATCAGGGAACATTTCCGCCGACTACCATGCAGCATTTGCTGTTGCCGTGGGACATGTTCACGCTGGACAAGTTGGAACAGTATGACGCGATGAACTTTCTCAAAGGCGGCATTGTTTATGCGGATGCCATCACCACCGTCAGTAGAAAGTATGCGGAAGAAATTCAGAGGCCCGAGTTTGGGCATGGGCTGGATCCGATATTGAAGCGGCGCGCTGCAGACCTGTACGGCATTCTGAACGGCGTGGACTACAAGGAGTGGGACCCTGCTGTGGATGCCTACACCGCAGCTCCGTATTCGCAGCAAACGCTTGCCGGCAAACAGGCCTGCCGCGAAGATTTGCTGGAAGAGTTTGGCCTGGAAGGCGTGGAAGAGCAGACGGCTGTTATTGGAATCGTTTCGCGCTTCGCAACACAAAAAGGTTTTGATTTGATTGCGCAGGTGATGGAGCCGCTGCTGCAGGAAGATGTGGTGTTAGTTGCGTTGGGAACCGGCGAGCCGTATTACGAAAATCTATTTCGTGAATTGCAGGCGAGGAACCCAAGACAAGTGCGAGTGAAAGTTGCGTATGACAACAAGCTGGCGCACAAGATCGAAGCGGGTGCGGATATATTTCTGATGCCGTCGCGATATGAGCCGTGCGGTCTGAACCAGATTTACAGCTTGAAGTATGGCACGGTGCCGGTGGTGACTGCGACCGGCGGGTTGGATGACACCATTGAAGAGTGGGACGCTGTGAAGGGAACGGGCACGGGATTCAAATTCACCGGCCACACCCCGGACGCTTTGCTGGGTGCGTTGCTGCGCGCGATACGGACCTATAGCAATCCTGTGGCCTGGCGTCGGTTGATGCTGAACGGTATGGCGAAAGATTATTCCTGGAGCGGGCCGGCGAAGGAATATGAATCGTTGTACAAAAAAGTGATTCTGCAGCGCGCCAAATTATTTGAGAGCGAAAAACTGAATGCCGAGAAATAGAAATTCTTAGAATCTATTTCTGCGGGTTCTTCGGCAAGCTCAACAGATTGGCAAAGATTCTCGCCGCGCCGGGCACACCTTCCGGCAACTCACGATACAGTGCGTAGGCAACGTACACATACATGCCGTTGCCGGTGTGTGCCACCAACAGGCCGCCGCGTTGCGCATCTTGATTGGCGTCATGTGTTTCAGTGAGCGCGGTGTACTGCGGGTCCCAGGTGCGCATGAAGGAGTGACCGCGTTCCTCCACCCAGTTGTCGAAATCCTGCGTGGTGATGTGATTCGGCCAGGCCAGTAAAGGGTGTTCGGGCGCAAGCAACGTGACCGCGGCAGATTGTTCAACAACATTCTCTGCCGGCCATCCCAATGTGAATGGATACGGGCCGTAGTTGTGGTCAAACTCCGCTGTGCCGTACTGCGCGATGACGGTGCCGCCTTGCTGCGCATATTCCAGCAGACGTTTGTTGTTGGCAACCAGCGCAGGTCGCGCAGAGTATGCACGCACGCCGAGAATGACCTCATCGAAGCGCGACAGATCTCCCGAGGCAATGTCTTCATCGGTGAGCAGTTGCACGGGCTGGCCCATCAGCGCGAGCGATTGTGGAACCTCGTCGCCGGTGCCCATGATGTAGCCAATCTTAAGATTGGGCGCGATTTGAAAATCTGCGCCAGTAACCTGAAATGTGGCGGGGCGATAGTAATAGCTGCGCGGCAGGCCGGCGTATCCGGCGATGGTGTAGCCGCTGGTATATTTTTTGCCGGCGTAATCGGCAGTCGCCGTAATGGTATTGGTGCCGGGCTGCATCTGCGAAGGCTTCACGGTGAAGAGAATCGTTTGTGTGTCTCCGGCGGCTGCAGAGTGGAAGGT
>CAIZGA010000471.1 GCA_903932385.1 uncultured Acidobacteriota bacterium | reverse complement strand
TAAATTGAGCGGATTTATTTTGCGGCGGAGTATACGTGTTGCAGGATGACGGTGTTGTCATCGCTGTAAATGGTTTTCCAGTCCGGCAGCAGCGGCATCACAGCGGCCATGGTGCTGCCGCGAGAGAGCAGACAAAAATCCACACCGTATTTTTCTGGCAACACATTGGGTGCTTCCTGCAGATTGGCCCATTTCGCAAAATCGGCAAGCACGCCGGCCCACTCGTAAAGATCGGCGCGGCCGTCGATGAAGACGGGGTGCTCTGGCGCGGCCCAGATGAGATAGCCGCCGTAGGTGTAGTCGTTCAACATGTGGCCGGAGATGGCATGCGATTTGAGAAAATCAACAGCCTTCACGGGACTGTTCGCCGCAACTTGCGCGGCAAGGTTCGTCGGCGATGGAAAGGCAAGCCACATCGTGAGCAACGCGCCGATGGAAATCACAGCATTGGCGAAATTTAAATCGTGTTCGGGATCGTAGTTTTCCCACTCGCCGGCCAGCAGACGTGTGAAGATGGGCGCGGCCAGAATGCCGAAGACAAACAACATGCGCTCATGGCTGGCGCCAAGCCACACGCCGAGTGCGAGCAGCAAGAGTTCATCCAGCCGCAATGGAATTTTTCTTACCGCAACCAGCAGGCAGATGAACAGCAACATGGCTACCAGCGCGGCTCCGCGACCATCGGTGAGCGTAACCGGTTGCCACTCTGTAACGCTGGCCAGATTCAACGGCTGGTGCAGCATGGTGTCGATCGGGTACAGAATTTGCTGCAGGCCGGTTGGATTCACAAACAACGCCGCGATGGAAAATGCCAGCGATACGCCGAGCATCATGCGTTGCTGCGTGGGCCAGCGCGTAGATGTGAGCAGGGCAGAGTCGTAGCTGACAAAGGATGCGAAGAGTGTGATGCAGACAACCAAAATGCCCAGCAGCCAGGAGCCGTGGCAGTTAATCCAAATCGCGAAGAGAAACGGCAGCGCCAGAAACCAACGCGGTGAACGCTTGCGTCCAAACTGCAGTAGTAGTAATTCCACCAGCAGCAACAGGTAGCCAATCATCTGTGGCCGGACCGAAAGGCCGGTGGTGGCAAAGAGCCAGATGGCCAGCGCGCCAACGAGAGAAACTTTTGCATTGCCCGACCACACCACACACAAGGCATACCCGACGATTAGCACTGCACAGGAAAACAGGCACAGCCACAGCATCAGGCCGGAGTAGCCGACTGCGTGGTAGGCCAGAAAAATTGTCAGTTGCGAGAGCCACTCATGCGGAATCCACGAGTGCTGATGTGTGGTCCAGGAAAAATAATCCACTGTGGGGACTTTGTGGGTGAGCCAGATGAACTGTCCGACCTTCAGATGCCACCACATGTCGGGGTCGTCAAAGCGGGCACGCACGGTGAACGTGGCCAGCGCTGCCAGCAGGCAGGCAATCATCACCGGAAATGAAGAAACCCGCCGTAAGAATTTCATCAGCGGGTTTCATTTTCTCATGGATTCAGGGGAGGGCTACTGCCGTTTACATCTTATGCGCGATGGCTTCCATGTGGTTGTCTTCGTCGAAGATGCCTTCGCCGTCGTTGGGACGTATCAACCGGTGCAGGTACGCACGGGAGATATTGAGGCTGCGAGCGGCAAGAGTTTTGTTGCCGCCGTTTTCGCGGATGGCTGCCTCAGCCAGTTTGATTTTGTAATCGCGCATCTGGCGCTCGAAGGATCCGGCCGGCAGAAAGTCCGCAATGCTGAGGACGTTGGTGTCTTCTTTCATGTTTGCCGGCAGGTCTGCGGCGCTAATGCTTTCGCCGCGGGCCACAATGATGGCGCGCTGGATGACATTTTCCAACTCGCGCACATTGCCCGGCCAGGAGTAATTCTGCATGATGGCCATGGCGTCGGAGTCGATGGTCTTCAGCGGCTTCTCATACATTTCGGAATACTGCTTCATGAAGTGGCCGGCAATCTGCGGAATATCTTCCGCATGGTCGGCCAGCGCAGGCGACTCAATCTTCATCACGTTGATGCGGTAGTACAAATCCTGACGGAACTTGCCCTGCGCCACCAACTCACCCAGGTCCTGATGCGTGGCGAAAATCAAACGCGCGCGCAGGGGAACCAGTTTGGTGCTGCCCAGGCGGCTGAATTCACGCTGCTGCAGAACGCGCAGCAACTTTACTTGTGTCATCAGGCTCAACTCGCCGATCTCATCGAGAAAGAGCGTGCCGTCTGCTGCCTGTTCAAAATATCCTTCGCGCGCACCGACGGATCCGGTGAAAGCGCCTTTTTCATGGCCGAAGAGTTCAGACTCAATCAATGTTTCCGGAATTGCACCGCAGGAGACTGCGACAAACGGCTTGCGGGCGCGCGTTCCCTGGTTGTGGATGGCGCGGGCAATCAGTTCCTTGCCGGTTCCGCTTTCGCCGGTTACCAGCACAGAGGCGTTCAGGTCGGCGACGCTGTGAATCAGCTCATACACGCGCTGCATGTGCTGGCTGGAGCCAATCATCTTGTCGCAATTGTTGACGACTTCCAACTGCTGCTGCACGCACTCCAACTGCTGCTTCAGCAGGGAATTTTCATGGGCACGGCGGAGAATGGTCTTGAGGTCGCGGATCGATGGGGGTTTGCGGCAGTGGCCATAGGCGCCCATGCGGACCAGTGATATCGCCGTGCTGCGCAGGCCGTCATCGGCCAGCACCACGGTGGGCACCAGTTCGCCAATCAGTCGGCGGCAGGTTTCAATGCGCTCTTCCAGCTGCGGATCTTTGGAGGCAAGGTCTACAACGACGACATCGCAATCACCTGCGGCAAGCAGATGTTTGATGCTGTCTTCCTTGGGCTCCAGAGTGATCTGGAATTCTTTCCCCAATGCAGTCGCTAGCAACGACTGTAACGTGCTGTCTTCAGAACACAGACCAATACGGACCATAAATTCGATCTCCTTCACCCTGCCCGCCATATACTTACTCGTTCGGCGATGTCTTTCGATTACCGGCCACATGGGGAATGCGGTTGTTCGGTAATACTGGTGACTCTCTATTTATCGTTCCCGGCAACAATTATGTGAATGCCACCTTGGTAGTAGTCGGGTACATCCTTCTGGGTGATTTTTTGCGGCTAAGGCACATATTTGCATTAGTTTTGAGGCATAGCTTCTGGATTGCGGCCAAGCCGTAGCGGATGAGTACACAGGACGCCCCATTTCAGTACAGATTTTCGGCAAATTTTCCGGCAGGATGGAATCTGCAGATTTCAATCGAATGGCACGTTACCTGCTAGGAATCTCCCTATGCTCGAAGTCAAATCACCCGAACGCCGCAAAATGGAAATTGCACTGTTGGCCGTTTTGGTGGCTGTCAGCCGGTTTTTGTTTCGCAGCCATGTGGTGTATGACATTGATTCGGTGAACTTTGTGCTGGGGGTCAGCCGGTTCAGTCCGCGCGTCTACCAGCCGCATCCGCCGGGATATTTTCTCTACATCTGCCTGGGCCGGCTGCTGAATTTCTTTGTACATGATGCCAATCTGGCATTGATTTTGCTGAGTCTGCTGACCAGCATCGGCGTGGTGGTGTTGATCTATCTGCTTGCAGAGCAATGGTTTAGCGGCGAATCGAAACACGCGGCGTTGTTTGCCGGGCTGCTGTTTGTATTCTCGCCACTGGCCTGGTTCCACGGCACCGTGGCGTTGACCTACAGCGTGGAAGCATTTTTCTCGGCCTTGCTGGGATGGCTTTGCTGGCGGATGCCGCGTGCCGGCAGTGTATACGTTGCGGGCACGGCGATTGTGCTGGGGATCTCTGCGGGAATTCGGCCGTCGTCGCTGCTGTTTCTGGGGCCGCTGTTTTTGTTTGCATTGCTCAGCGTCAGTCCGCGGCGGCGTGTGATTGGCATTGCTGTACTGGCGGCAACGCTGCTGGCGTGGTTTCTGCCGATGCTGGCGGCCAGCGGCGGTGCGGATGCATATTTCGGCGCGCTGTTTTCGCTCTGGAAGATGGTGCCTTCGCGCGATACGGTCTTCAATTCTTCTCCTGTCACCAGTGTTGCGCGCGCCATTACGATTGCCTTCATCTACGTGCTGGAGTTTGGCGTGGCAGCGCTTTTACCCTTGTTTTTACTGGCTGATTCGCGCAAGGGTGAGCCGGTAGCCGCCAGGAAAAAGATCTTCACCGCGGTGTGGATGCTGCCCGCGCTCTGCTTCTTCACGCTGATTTTTCTCAAGTTCGTGAACAGCGGATACCTGTTGCTGTTGATGGCCCCGGCCTGCCTTTGGATGGGCCGCTGGCTGGCTGGTTGGTATGAGTCTGCGGCGATGGCCAAGCCAATCAAAATTGCGATTCTCTTCGCATGTGGGGCCGTGAATGTGTGGATGTATCTGGCGATGCCGGTTTATTGCTCGTATGCTTCAGTGCGTCGCTTTCAGGCGGAGATGGAAGATGTGCGAACATCGCTGCCGAAAGTGGGCGCGCCAGACGAGTTGCTGATTGTCGGCGTGGACAATCATTTTCTTGGGTTTCGGCACTGCGGCTACTACCTTCCGCAGTACCTGACGATTGAATATCCCGAGGTGAGGTTAATCGAAGGTACACGTCTGTTTGCCATGCAGGGTGGGCAGACCGAACTGCTGACCGCACTGCCGACAGGGGGGTACAAACGCTTTGTACTGTGCCCGTTGCCCAAGGACAACTTAAGTTACACGCAGTACCTCGAAAGTGTTAGTAAGGTGTTGCCACAAAAGGACCTGCAGCGCGAAAAAATCGGCGGGCACGAGTATATTTCGGCCCCGATTTCTGACCTGGATCTGCTGTATTCCAGCAACCCGCCGACACCGCAAGCGAGTGTAAATCAGCCGCGCCACTCGGCGAAGGCAGATGTATACAGCCGTAGACAGTAGACCGAGAAGTTAACACTCCCGCCGAATAAACTCCTGAAATCACTACGCATAGAAATTTGGCACGCGAATTGCTTTATCCATTGCGAGATTTTGTATTTAACCGCGACGCGGGCAGGAAACCAGCCCGAAACAGAGCGCGAAGGAGTGGGAGATGCAGTCAATTGCGTGGTGGCCGACAGTAATCGTGCTCGCGGTGGCAACTTTCACCGATTTGCGCAGCCGGAAGATTCCGAACTGGCTGGTGCTGCCGTTCATGGTGCTGGGTATCGGCTGCTCGGCATGGTTCCACGGTTGGCATGGCGTGTTGCAGAGCTTTGAAGGTCTGGGCCTGGGCGCGTTGCTCTACGGCGTGTTGTTCATGCTGGGCGGTATGGGCATGGGCGATGTGAAGCTGGTGGCGGCGATTGGCGCATGGGTGGGTCCGCAGCAGCTGATTTTTTCCGTGGTGATGACCGGAATCATCGGCGGCGTGATGGCGGTGGCCTGGGCGTTGATTGGCGGATTTGCCGGCGACATGTTCAGCGGCGCCGGAGATCTGGTGTTTGGATTCAAGGACCGCGGTCTGGCACCGCATCCTGAACTGGTGTTGAGCAATCCGCGTTCGCGCAAGATGCCATATGCGCCGGCGATTGCGTTAGGTACGTTGATTTCGTTTTTTGCACGCTGATTCATTTGCAGTTCGAGTAGTGGTAACAGGCAAAGATTGACCGCAATATAGCGGAGAGCAGTGGGGAACACGATGGGCAGCAATATGGCAGTAACAGATCAATTCGAAGCTTTCGGCAGCTCCAGCACGTTGTCCATCGTGCTGATTGGGCCCGATGAAATGCGCCGCCGCTCTGCAGCGCGCGCACTGGCAGGACCGCAGGCCGGTTACATCCAGGAGTTGGACCTCTATCCAAAACTGGATGAAGTGCCTCGCATCATGGAAAAGAATTTTGATGTGGTGGTCATCGACCTGGACGACAAGCAGGAGTATGCGCTGGAGTTGGTGGAAGCATTCTGTGCCACCGGCAGCGCGACCGTGATGGTCTACTCCACGCAGATGGATTCGGAACTGATGCTGCGCTGTATGCGCGCCGGTGCCCGCGAATTTCTGCACCATCCGTTTTCCGGCAGCACCATGGCAGAGGCGCTGGTTCGTGCTTTGGTTCGTCGTCCCGCAGCACGCGTTGCTCCGGTGCAGGCGAGCGAAGGCAAGCTGCTGGTCTTTATTGGCGCCAAGGGCGGCTCCGGCGTAACCACGCTGGCGAGCAACTTCGCCGTGTCGCTGGGTCGCGAGTCGAACAAGAAGACGCTGCTGATTGATCTTGATTTGCCGCTGGGCGATGCTGCGCTGGGTTTGGGCATCACGGCGGAATACTCCACGTTGAATGCGCTGGAGAGCTCGAGCCGTCTGGATGCGAATTTTCTTTCGCGGCTGCTGGCAAAACACAGCTCGGGAATTTCCGTGTTGGCCGCGCCGGGCAAACTGACGCAGGTGCAGCCGGCGATGGAAGCCATCAACAAACTGATTACGGTGGCCAAACAGAATTTTGATTATGTAGTGGTGGATGCAGGTTCGCGGCTGGACATGGCCGGCTCAACGCTGTTTGACGAGGCTGAGACCATCTATCTGGTGACACAGGTGGGCATCCCCGAGCTGCGGAATTCAAACCGCTTGATTTCTGAATTCTTCACGACAGCCGGACCGAAGCTGGAAGTCGTGTTGAACCGTTATTCGCAGCGCACGCTGGGTATTGATGAAGAACACATCACCAAGGCGCTGACACGGCCGGCACGCTGGAAGGTGCCCGGCGATTACGCCACAGCGCGCCGCACGCAGGACACGGCCACGCCGCTGGTGCTGGAAGATTCACCGATTTCACGCGTCATTCGCCAGATGGCGATGGCGGCATGCGGCCTGGTGGCCGGCAAAGAGAAGAAGAAAAAGCTCATCAACTTGTTTGGATAAGTTCGTCGAAATAATTTTTGTAATTGGAAACACTAAACCTAAATCATTGAGTGGTGCGAGATGGAATCGACGTTGAATCTGGAAGTGTACAAAGCGGACATACATAAAATCCTCATCTCCAAGCTGGATTTGGAGAAGTTGTCGCGCGTCAATTCCAGCCAGGCGCGGCAGGTTGTCGCCGGCATCGTGAATGAAATTATTGCCGAGCAGCGTGTGCCGTTGAGCTTTGAAGAGCAGGAGCGCATTCAGGAAGATCTGCTGGATGAAGTTTTTGGCCTGGGCCCGCTGGAGCCGTTGCTGCGCGACCTGAAAATCTCCGACATTCTGGTGAATGATAAAGACCACGTCTTCGTGGAAAAGGGTGGTCGTCTGCAGCGTGTGGACACGGCCTTCCGCGATGACCGTCACCTGCTGCAGATTATCGATCGCATCGTGTCGCGTGTCGGTCGCCGCGTGGATGAGTCTTCGCCGATGGTGGATGCGCGTCTGCCGGATGGTTCGCGTGTGAATGCAATCATTCCCCCGCTGGCGCTCGACGGCCCGTCGCTTTCCATCCGCCGCTTTGGCACCGGCCCGCTGGCCGCCAACCAGTTGGTGCGGTTGAACAGTATTTCTGCAGAGATGATGGAAGTGCTGGCGGCAGCGGTTCGCGCACGCATCAGCATTCTGATCTCCGGTGGCACCGGCGCTGGTAAGACGACATTCCTCAATATTCTTTCGCAGTACATACCGCAGGGCGAGCGCATCATCACGATTGAAGATGCGGCTGAATTGCAGCTGGCGCAGGAAAATATTGTGCGTCTGGAAACGCGCGCGGCGAACGTGGAAGGCGAAGGCGCCATCCGCCAGCGTCAACTGCTCATCAACTGTTTGCGTATGCGTCCCGACCGCATCATCATCGGTGAGGTCCGTGGCGAAGAAGCGTTCGACATGTTGCAGGCGATGAACACGGGCCACGAAGGTTCGATGACGACAATCCACGCCAACACCGGCCGCGATGCTTTGACGCGTCTTGAGTCGATGGTGGCGATGAGCAACCTGAACCTGCCGGAAAAAACGGTACGTCAGCAGATTGCCTCGGCGCTTTCCATCGTAGTGCAGGTAACTCGTATGAGCGACGGCACCCGCAAGGTGGTGAGCATTTCAGAAATCACCGGCATGGAAGAGAACGTCGTCAGCATGCAGGAAATTTTCACCTTCCAGAAGAAGGGCATTGGCCCGGATGGAAAAGTGATTGGCGTGTACAAGCCGACGCGCATTCGTCCGAAGTTCCTGGACCAGTTGCGGGTTGCGGGCATACATCTGCCGCAGTCGTTGTTCGAGACCGAAACAGAAGTGAACTAGCTGTAAGCAAAACAGAGGGAATAAGAAATGGTACTGGCTGCTGTATTCATGTTCATCGGAGTTTTTACCGTCGTCGCGTTGGTGCTGTACGCGATTGGTG
>CAIZGA010000470.1 GCA_903932385.1 uncultured Acidobacteriota bacterium | reverse complement strand
GACTCTGTCGCCTCGCCAACCAAGTCGCAAAAATCCGCGTCTGGCGCGGGTAAATCGCTCTTCCCTCTGCCCGGTTTTTAGCCCGCACCACGTTGGATACCCGAAAAACATTGACAAAATCTGGATAAATGCCAACAAATGCCGAAGATATCCTCAAAAAACCGTCGTTTTCGGTTGACAAACCGCCTCCAAAAGCAGCATGGTAGACGACGTAGGTTCGTTTTACCCGCATCATTACAGGCGATTTGCCTTCAAGATGTTTTCGCTGGCAACACTGTAATTCGGTAACTCGCACCCATTGGCAAACGTGAATGTCAGGGAATGGTCGCAGCCTGCCAAACCCGAAGAGTACGAAGTTCATCACGAGAAGCAGTAAAAATCAGCACCACAAAAATCGATCAAGGAGTTCACCCATGGCAAAAGGTCTTACTAAGTCGCAGCTCATCCGTTTCATCGCAGAGAAGATGGAAGTCACCAACAAGCAGTCCGCAGCATTCCTCGAGCTGCTGGCCGATACGGCCGTCAAAGAGACCAAGAAGAGCGGCGAATTCACCCTCCCCGGCATCGGCAAGCTGGTGAAGGCAGAGCGCAAGGCTCGTCTGGGCCGCAACCCGCAGACCGGCGAGACCATCAAGATCAAGGCCAAGACGGTCGTCAAGTTCCGCGTGGCCAAGGTCGCCAAGGACACCATCGCTCCTCCCAAGAAGTAGTTTCATTGCAGCCCTCCTAACTCGGCAAAGCGGCGCCCCACGGCTCCGCTTTGTCGTTTTACTTTTTGCGAATCATTTCTTCCGCGCCAACTCTCTCCGCTCTCCGCTATACTCCGGCCATGAAGAACCTGGCCACACTCCGCATCGTCTTCGTCGCTGCCCTCGCGTTTCCATTCGCCGCTCATCTTTCCGCGCAGGCCCCGCCCATCCCCGCTTCCCCGCAGACAACTCCGCGCACGCCGCGTGTCCCCCGGCCGCCGGTTCTCAATTCGCATGAAGTCGCCGCCGATGGCACAGTCACATTCCGCTATCAGAACGCCGCCGCAAAAAACGTCACCGTCGGCATCGGCAGTTTTCCCACGTCCTTCCCGCTCGTCAATGACGGCAACGGCCTCTGGACATTCTCCAAGCAACTCAAGCCGGAAACCTACGGCTACAGCTTCACGGTCGACGGCGTCTCGCAGCTCGACCCGCTCAATCGCGACACTGTCCCCAATCTCGAATCCCTCGGATCCATGGTCACCGTGCCCGGCCCCACGCCCATGCTGTGGGAAGTGCAGGACGTGCCGCACGGCGAGATCCATCACATCTTCTACAAGACAAAATTTGTCATCGGCCTGCCGGGCAATCAATCTGACTACTACGTCTACACTCCTCCCGGATATGACCCGCGCGGCAAGACCCGCTACCCCGTGCTGTATCTTCTCCACGGCCACTCCGACGATGCCCAGGCCTGGACCGTCGTCGGCAAAGCCAACATCATCCTCGATAACCTCATCGCCCAGGGCAAAGCCAAGCCGATGATTGTCGTCATGCCCTTCGGCTACGGAAAAATTGACCACGAGCGTCACCAACTCATCGGCCTCATCAACGACCCATCGCTCACCGTCGATCAGCAGCCGTACATTGAAACCGTTCTGCAGGAAATCATGCCGGCCGTCGATGCGAACTATCGCGTCTACACTGACCGCGACCATCGCGCCATCACCGGTCTCTCCATGGGCGGGCAGGAGAGCCTCACCATCGGCCTCACGCATCCACAAATTTTTGGTTGGATAGGCAGCTTCAGTGCCGGCGCCAGCAATCTCCACATCCCTGCGCTCAATCTTGAACCCGCTGCCAAAGCCAATCTTCATCTGCTATGGATTGCCTGCGGCACCGAAGACGCTCTCGTCACACCCAACCGCCGCGTTGTCGGCGAGTTGAAAGCCATCAACTACCCGGTCACGCAGATTGAAACACCCGGCATCCACACGTGGATTGTCTGGCACGACAATCTCATCAACTTCTCGCAGTTGATTTTCAGCAAGTAACGCGCAAAAAAAAGTGCCACACCCCTCTGGAAGTTTTCCTTCAGGGTGCGGCGATTCAATGCGTGTTTTGCTGCGTGTGGTGCTGTTACGCGCTTACCCGCGCGTCTGTCCACTGCGCGGCTTCGGCTCCGCAGTTGCGCGGGCAGCCACCAGGGCCGGCAGAACGACAATCGAAATAAAGGTTAGGGCAACTAGTAATTGCTGCATTTATTCCTCCAAGCTGTCTGGAGCAGTTGCCCGCTCACCGACAACCCAAG
>CAIZGA010000469.1 GCA_903932385.1 uncultured Acidobacteriota bacterium | reverse complement strand
TGCCGCCACCCGCGCTGCCGCCCACTGCACCGCGCATCGGAGCCTCACCGCGCAGCGAACTGGCCAGCACCTTCGGCGATGAAATTCGTCTGGCCACTGCGGGCCGCTCACGCGTTTACGGCATCTCACTCAAAGACCGCGCCTCCATTCTGCCCGCCGGCGCCACTGCAAACGCAGCTTATTGGATTGATCAGGCCACCGGCCGCTTTCTCACCTCCACCTACTACATGCCGCAATTGCCGGAGTGGGTGACTGCATTCAACAAGGGTCCGCGCGCGGCGCAGGCGATGAAGGAAGCCAACGCTGTGGACACGACAGAGTTTTACGATCTGGTCGGACGCACGCCCGCGGCCAACTCCTACGAACTCGATTTCGCCAAGGCTCTCATCCAAAATGAAAAGCTCGGACAAAATGGCGTGACCGATGTGTTGACGGTGAGCCTCTCGGCCAATGACATTCTCGGCCACCAGATGGGTCCCGACTCCGACAGCGAGAAGCAGATGGTGATTTCGCTGGACCGCGACCTGAACAATTTCTTCACCTGGGTGGATAAAAATGTTCCCGGCGGTCTCGGCTCTACTTGGGTGATGTTAACAGCGGACCATGGCATCAGCCCGATACCGTACCAGTCGGCGAACCTCGGCGTGCCTTCCGCAACCATTGACCTGCAGGCCGTGGCCGATGACATCAACGCGCGGTTGAATAAAAAATATGCAACTGCAGACGGCACGCTGTGGATGATGCCGATGCTTGAACTGCCGTATCTCTCGCTCGACCCGCGCCCTTTCCAGCAGCAACACATCAACGAAGCCGATGCAGAAAAAATAATTGCGGAGATGCTGCCGTCTGTTGTGGCAAAACTTGGCGGCCCGGCAGAGCCCGTGGAACCCGTGGTGCTGCCCGGCGCAACCCCGCCGAAGATGGACTTCAGCGAGACGCGTCTCAAGTCGCGCCCCGCACCGGTCTTCATCCGCACAAAAACGCAGTTGCTGGCAGGTGATATACCGCAGACCGAGTTTGGCAAACTGGTGGCGCACAGCGTAACGCAGAACGGCGGTTGGTTTGTGATGATGGTGCCGCAGGCCTACCAGATGGAATTTCTCAACGGAATCCAGACGACCCATTTCAGCCCCTGGTCGTATGACCGCCATGTGCCGCTTGGATTTTTTGGCGCACCGTTCACGCCCGGGTTGTATCGTGGAGTAGTAGAGCCGGTGGACATTGCCGCGACCATTACTTCGCTGTTGGGCGTCAATCAACCCTCCGCCTCAGTGGGCCACGTGCTGACGCAGATGCTGCGGCCCAATCCCTGAGCAGGAGTGCAAAAAGCTAGTGAGCAGTAAAGCATCGCCTGACATGCACGTCAGCATCGCCGGAATATCGCTGCGCAATCCGGTGCTGGCGGCCAGCGGCACCTTCGGTTACGGCGTCGAGTTTGAGGAAATCCTCTCGCTCGACAACATCGGCGGCTTTGTGGTCAAAGGCCTCTCGCCCGAGCCGATGTCCGGCAATCCTACGCCGCGAATTATTCAAACTTCAGCCGGAATGATCAACGCCATCGGCCTGCAGAACATCGGCGTGCGCGCCTTTGTGCGCGAGACGCTGCCGCACATCCGCGCACTGCGCGGCGTGAAGAACGGCACCGTCGTTATCGCCAACGTTTTTGGATTTCAAATCGGCGACTATCTCACCGTCATCCGCGCATTGAATGACGCCGAAGGCATCGCCGCGTATGAACTGAATGTTTCCTGCCCCAACACGCAGCACGGCGGCATGGTCTTCGGTCTGGATGCCGGCCTGCTCTACGAACTGGTTTACAAATGCAAGCTGGCCAGCATGCGACCCATCATCGTCAAGCTCTCGCCGAATGTGACCAGCATCGGCCAGATGGCGCGCTCGGCCGCCGATGCGGGCGCTGATGCCATCTCTCTGGTCAACACATTCATGGCGCTCTCCATCAATCCAGAAACGCGCCGCCCGCGCATCGCCAACATCACCGGCGGACTTTCCGGCCCGGCCATCAAACCTATCGCCGTGCGCCTGGTACATGAGGCTTCAAAGGCCGTGCAGGTTCCCATCATCGGCATGGGAGGCATTGCCAGCGCAGAAGATGCGGTGGAATTTATGCTGGCCGGCGCCAGCGCTGTGCAGGTGGGCACGGCCAGTTACACTGACCCACGCGCCGTGGAAAACATCGCACTCGGCCTGAAGAAATGGTGCAAGGAACACACCATAGCGCGCGTCACAGATTTAGTGGGAAGGTTTGACGATACCCGCGGATAGAATTTCCGCGCGGCGGCTTACTCGTTCACTTTATCCAGCGGTGTGGGCTTCATCTCGCCGTTCTTCTGCTTCAGCAGGATTTGCACCTTGCCCTCGGCGGCCTCAATCTGCTCGCGGCAATCGTTGGAAAGCGCGACGCCCTTCTCAAACAGGTTGACGGACTCTTCCAACGGCAGATCGCCTTTTTCCAGCTTGTCGACAATCTCTTCCAGCGATTTAATCTGTTCCTCAAATTTCGCCATCGTCCCCCCTGTTATTCCTGCGCCTTCGCAGCCAGCGGCCACAACGGCTCCAGCACCTGCGCGGCGGATGTGTACTTGCCAAACGGCGCGGAGACCTGCACGCCCTGCACGCGGTCGCGTACGGCCAGCAACATCTCCTGCGCAATGCGGATGCCTTCGGCGCGCGACTCTTCCGGCGAACCGGCATCGGCCATGCGCTTCATGATGACGTCCGGCATGCTCACCTTCAGGTCGTTCTTCATGAACTCGGCGTTCTTCAAACTGGTCAGCGGCCAGATGCCGGCAATCACCGGTATGCGGTGCCCGCTCTTTTCAATGCTGTCGAGAAATTCATGCAGCAACTTCAAATCAAAAACCGGCTGCGTGATGGCATACTCACCGCCCGCTTCCACTTTATGCCGGAAGCGACGCAGTTCATTTTCAATGTCCGGCACGCCGGGGTTCGCGGCCACGCCTATGGTGAATCCGGTCGATGCGCCCAGCGGATTTTTTCCGATGTCGAGCCCGTGGTTCAGGTTGCCGACAATTTTCACGAGACCAATCGCGTCCACGTCAAACACTGCCGTTGCATCGGGATAATTTCCCAGCTTCGGCGGATCGCCGGTGAGGCAGAGAATATTTTTTACGCCGATCGACGACGCGCCCAGCAAATCACTCTGGATGCTGAGCAGATTGCGGTCGCGGCAGGTGTAGTGCAACACGGTTTCAATCCCCACCTGCTGCTGAATCTGAATGCAGAGGCTCTGCGCGCTCATGCGTGCCGAAGCGCGCGGCGAATCCGGCACGTTGATGCCGTGCACGCCGAGCGTGTGCAGCATCGCCGCACCGGCAATTTCTTTGCTGCAATCAATTCCCTTCGGCGGAACAATTTCCACCAGCGTCACAAACTCGCCGGTGGCAACGGCGTGGCCCAGTCGCGAGCGGTCTTGCAACGGCGGCGGCTGCACGGTAGAAACCACGGCTTCATTGCTTTCAGATTTCGGCGCGGCGGCCATCGCATTCAACGCACGCAATGCCGAACGCATCGCGCGAATGTGGTTGGGCGTAGTGCCACAGCAGCCGCCGATGAACTGCGCGCCTGCCTTCACAAATTTGCGGGCAAAACTCGCCATGTATTCCGGCGAAGAAAGATAAATGTAGCGGCCTTCCACTTCGCGCGGCATGCCGGCATTGGGCATGGCCACCAGCGGCAGCGGACTCGCATTGCGCATCTCGGTCACCGCGGCCAGCACCACTTCCGGCCCGGTGCTGCAGTTGCAGCCAATCGCATCCGCGCCCCACTCGGTCAATTTCTTTGCTGCGTCGGCCGCAGTGGCTCCGTCCAGGCAAAGAGAATTTTCATCCACCGTCATCAGCACGATTACCGGCAACGCGGGCGCTTCTGCCTTCACCGCCAGCAATGCCTGCTCGGCCTCGGCCAGCGACATCACGGTTTCGACAATCAACAAATCCACACAGGCAGTGGCGAGTGCGCGCACCTGTTCGGAGTACGCTGCAAAAGCTTCCGCAGCAGAGATGCCGCCCGTACCCACTTTTACGCCGAGAGAGCCCAGCGACCCGGCAACCCATGCATCTCCGGCCTGCTTGTCTTTCAGTTGGTCCACGGCCTGCCGCGCCAAACGCACACCGGCCTGATTGATGGCGGCCACCTGGTCCTGCAATCCAAAACGTGCCAGACGCACGCGGTTCGCGCCGAAGGTATTGGTCTCCACCACCTCGGCTCCGGCCTGCAGATATTCCTCATGCACGCTGCGCACCAGTTCACCCTGCGTCAGGTTCAGTTCGTCATAACACTTGTTGATGAACACGCCGCGGCTGTAGAGCATGGTGCCCATGGCCCCGTCGAGCAGCACGGTGCGTTCGCCAAAAATGGAATTGAGCCTGCCGGACACTTGCGTTTCGTTCCCCCTTCGCCCCCGCGCCACTGGCGTAAGGGTTCTTTCCATGCTAGACGAGGTGCAACATCCGCGCCACCCGTCTACGCAACCATCTGCGCTTTGTTATACTGGCAACTGCAACAGAGAACGAGATTTAGCGCAATGAGACTGGGAGTCGTACGCAACTTCATGAATCCAAGCCGCAATTTTAAACTTGTATGCGCCCTGCTATTGG
>CAIZGA010000468.1 GCA_903932385.1 uncultured Acidobacteriota bacterium | reverse complement strand
TGCCAAACCGAACCATTATCAATACCCGAGTATCGGGTTCGATACTTGCGCTAGTGATAGAGTGCGTGGGTTGTGGATAATTTGTCAAGCAAAATCCGAAGCTGCCGGAAGAAAATCGGAAGAATGCCGAAGTTAGCGGAAACAGATAGAAGACAAAAAGGTTCGTTCAGGTCGGATTCGCCAGATTCAGGTGGGACGGACTCAGTCGGGGTCGGGCCGGCGGCAGACGCCAACCAGCAGAACCAACATGCCGATGGCCAGCAGGATAAGGCCGATACCAACCCACAGGTAGGGATTGGATACAAGATGTCTCAAGGTCGTTCACTCCTGGCTGGTTTTGAGAACTTGGGCCCGAGAGAAAATGATACTTGAAAAGCCGCCGCTGGGGCTTATCTAGCGGGCATCAGGCGGAGAAGAATCTCGTCGCGTTCGGGACGCAGAACGCCGGTGGGGCTGACGCGGCTGCCGCCCAGATATTTCTTCGTTGTGCGATAGGTGAAGGCCTGTACGTAGTGGTCCTGCTGCGGATCAAACTTCCAGACAGTGACGTTGAAGTTGTGCGGCGAGGATTGCGGCTCGGTGGAGGTGGGGTCCCAGAAATAATCGGCGTCCACCAGCATGGGGTAGGGAGAAATCTGCGGCACCAGCCACATGTCGTAATCGCTGATGTCAGTGACGACAAGATCGGGCAGCAGGTTGACGATGGTTGCGGCGGCGCCATTGCTCTGGTAGCGCAACATGGCCAGTCGCGTTCGACTGGTGCTGCCGCCGGCGTAGTACATGGCAGAAAAGAGCACCCACGAGCCGCCGCCGGGGACCGAGTAACGCTCGGCATGCGGGTTGAGGCCGAACTGCTGCGTGACGTGCGCATCGTCCGCACTGGTGGCCGAGGGCATCTGGTAGCAGAGATCTTTCTGGCTGAGAATGCAGAGTGTTGCGCCGGTGATGGGAAAACCGTCGCGGTTGTGCTTGCCCTGGGTCTGGGTGAAGTCAGGGAATGCTGCGACGTTTTGCGCGGCTAGACTCTGCGCGAAAAAGATTCCGCACAGCAATGCACTGCAAGCGATGGCGAATGCTCTCTTCATGCCTGTCTACAAATTACAGCATGGAAAGAATTTCATTCCACAGTGACTCATCCACCGGAACGCCGAGCGCGAGATTTTCTGCGCGGTCGGCCAACACGCGTTCGCCGGGATAGCGGATGTGAATTCCCTGCGACTCTTCGCCGGAAAAGAAATGCAGGATGTCATCGGCGACAGCGGCGCTTTCTGCAGCGGGTTGCAGCGCGGCAAGATTGATGGCGATGAAGACCTGCGATAGACCGGACTCCTGCAGCGGGTCTGCGGGAAGCTGGCTGGTGGAGAGACCGCCGGAGAGCAACGCTGCCATCATGTCGAGCACCAGCGAGAGGCCGCTTCCCTTCCAATAGCCGATGGAAAGCGGGCGCATGGAGGCCTCAATCGCGGCGGGGTCGCGGGTAAGTTTGCCGGCGGTATCGAATCCGCCATCGACGGGGAGCAGTTTCCCCTGGCGGCGATATTGCTCCAGCGTGCCGAAGGAAAACTGCGACATGGCCATATCTAGCACGATGTGCGCATCGTCGTCATTGCTGCGCGGCACGGCAATGACCAGCGGGTTGTTGCCGAGCACCGGCTTCTGGCCACCCCATGCGGGCAGGTTGGGCAGCGTGTTGGTCCAGCAAATGCCGACCATGCCTGCCTCGGCGGCCTGCCAGCCGTAGCTGCCGCCGCGCATCCAGTGGTTGGTGTTGGCCAGGGCGACGCAGCCGATGCCGTGCGCTTCCGCCAACACGATGGCGCGGGACATCATGGCCTGCGCGTTCAGATTGCCCGGGCCGCGTTGGCCGTCCCAGCGTTCCAACGCGCCGGCGGAAAATTTCTGCACCGGCTTGGCCTGCGGCAGCACACGGCCATTGCTGATGGTCTGCAGAAAACGCGGGAAGCGGGCGATGCCGTGGGTGTAGACGCCGTCGCGAGTCGTCTCTGCAAAGAGGCGGGCGCAAGCGCGGGCATCGTCTGGAAGAAAACCTTTGGCCAGCAGAATTTCTGCGAGGGTGGATTCCAGCTCGTCGAATGGGATGCGCATCGTGGGAGAGGATGACATGGTGGAGTTATATCAGGGGCTGCGATACTGCTCAATCTATAGAGCCGCACAGTAAACTAAACGCATGAAGAAATTTGGCCATCATGATGCCCGCGTTCGGGTGCGATATGCGGAGACCGACCAGATGGGCGTGGTTTATCACGCGAATTATCTGGTGTGGTTTGAAGTGGGCCGCGTGGAGCTGATGCGCTCGCTGGGCTTTGATTACAAACAGATGGAAGCCGACCATTGCCGCATCGCAGTGGTGGAGGCGACGGCGCGATACAAATATCCGGCGCGCTATGACGACGAGTTGCTGATTCGCACACATGTGAAAACGCTGCGAAGTTCGCTGCTGAAGTTCGGCTATGAAGTGCTGCGCGCAGCCGACGGCAAAGTGCTGTGCGAGGGCGAGACGACGCACATCCTGTGTGACGCCGAGATGAAAAAACGCACCATGCCGGAAAAATATGCGGAACGTTTCCGATCGCTGGGCATCGAATCCTCTAAATAGCTCGACAACCGAGGAGAAAAAACATGGCTACCGAGAAAAAGATTGCGTTGGTGACCGGCGCGAACAAGGGCATTGGATTTGAAACGGCGCGGCAACTGGGCAAGCTGGGCATCACCGTGCTGCTGGGCGCGCGCGACCACGCGAAAGGCGAAGTGGCCGCGGCCAAGCTGCGCG
>CAIZGA010000467.1 GCA_903932385.1 uncultured Acidobacteriota bacterium | reverse complement strand
TCCTCACAGCCGCGCACGCCGCAGGGTGGATTCTGGCACAAGCAGCGTTATCCCAACCAGATGTGGCTGGACGGGCTGTATATGGCCGAGCCGTTTTATGCCGAGTACGCCATGCTCTTCCATGAGCCAAAAGATTTTGACGACATCACACACCAGTTTGTGCTGGCCGAAGAACATACTCGCGATGCAAAGACCGGACTGCTGTATCACGCGTGGGACGCGTCCCCGTCCGGCAAGAAACAGGCCTGGGCTGATGCGGCCACAGGTCACTCGAAAATCTTCTGGTCGCGCGCGATGGGTTGGTATGCCATGGCGTTGGTGGAAACGATTCCCTACTACCCCGCTACTTCGCCAGACCGCGCCAAGTTGATTGCCATCCTGAACCGCCTGGCTACCGCAGTAGTGAAACAACAGGATCCCACCAGCGGTCTCTGGTATCAGGTGACAGACCAGCCGAAGGGTGCGGGGAATTATCTGGAAGCCTCATCCAGCGCGATGTTCAGCTACGCATTGCTGAAGGGCGTTCGCGAAGGCTGGCTGCCGGTGAGCTACCAGAAGAATGGCGAGCACGCCTTCAACGGTTTGCTGCAGCACTTCATCAGCACCGACACAAACGATGGCGGGTGGGACTTCACCGGCACCGTGGCCGGTGTTGGCTTGGGTAGAAGCTCTGATACCGGGCCCTACCGCGATGGCACCTACCAGTACTATGTTGGCGAGAAGCAAGCGGTGAATGATCCCAAAGGCATTGGCGCTTTTCTGATGGCGGCCAGCGAAATGCAACTGGCTCCCGAATCCATGGATGGCCGCGGCAAGACCGTACTGCTGGACGCATGGTTCAACAGCCAGAAGCAGAAGGACATTACCGGCCAGATGGTCTACTACCACTACAAGTGGGACGACATGGCCAACAGCGGCTTCAATTTTCTGGGACGAATGTTTCAGGCGCGCGGGGCCAATCTTGACACGTTGTATGTAGCGCCTACGGCAAAAAATCTTGCTGGTGCCAGCGTGTTCATCATCGCTTCGCCAGATATCCCGGTGAAGAACCCGAAGCCCAACTACATGCAGCCCGCCGATGCCGATGCGATTGCCGCGTGGGTAAAAGCCGGCGGCGTGTTGGTGATGATGGAAAACGACGTGAACAATTCCGACTTCACCCACTTTAATCTACTGGCAGATAAATTCGGCCTGCACTTCAATCCGGTGATGCGCAACGCAGTTCCGGGCGTTCCGCCGGTGGAAGAAATGGGCGAAGTGGATTTGCAGCCTGATAGCGTCTTTGCGTTTCCGCATATCGCTTTCATGAAGGAAATCTGCACCATTTCTCCCACCGGCAATGCGAAGGCGGTCTTTACAGATACAGGCGACGTGCTGATTGCTACGGCGAAATACGGCAAGGGCACAGTGATTGCCCTCCCCGACCCGTGGCTCTATGACGAATACACCGATGGCCGTAAACCGCCGCCGCCCTTCAATAACTACGCTGCGGGCGACGATCTTGTGCATTGGATAATGGAACAGGTTGCTGCTGCACACACTGTAAAAACATCGACGCACTAATTTGTCCAGCTTGATTCAGCGAAAATGAAAGAGAGAGTTCAGCAATGAAGACTTACATCATGGCCGACCCCGTACGCTATCCGCGCATGACCACGGCGGAATTGCGCGAGACATTTCTGGTGGACGGCCTGCATCAGCCGGGCGCCATCAGCACAGTTTATGTGGACCTGGACCGCACGGTCATCGGCATGGCAACGCCGACTTCGCAACCGCTGGCGATGCCGAACGACCACGACCTGCGCGCGGAATACTTTACTGAGCGGCGCGAACTGGGCGTGTTGAATATCGGCGGAGCGGGTTCGGTGAAGGTGGGCGATGCGGCCTACGCGCTGGACACACTGGATGCTCTTTATATCGGCCGCGGCAATCCGGAGATTGTCTTTGCCTCTGACAATCCAGACTGGCCGGCGATTTTTTACATGCTCAGCTATCCCGCTCATGCCGCGTATCCGACGACATTGGTGAAGAAGCATGAAGCGGTGACGGTGACCATCGGCGCGCCGGAAACCATCAACAGCCGGACAATCACCAAGTACATCCACGCCGGCAGCGTGAAGAGCTGCCAGTTGGTGATGGGCGTGACGCAACTGCACACCGGCAGCGCATGGAACACCATGCCGCCGCACACACACATGCGTCGGTCAGAAGTGTATTTGTATTTTGATCTGGACCCCACCGCACGCGTGCTGCACATGATGGGTCCGGCCACGGAAACTCGTCACCTGTTTATCGCAGACAAGGAAGTTGCCATCTCACCTGGCTGGTCAATGCATGCCGGCGTGGGAACGCGCAGCTACCGTTTCTGCTGGGGCATGGGCGGCGAAAATCAGGATTATGATGACATGGACCGCATCGCGATTGAAGATTTGCGGTAGAGATTTCAAAGTAGCTGCAATAAAAATTCGCTCGTCGAAAAAACATTGGAGACACGGGACATGAAGAAGACACTGGCACTCGCAATTGGCATTGCACTGGGCAGCATGGGAGTTCTGGGAGCGCAGACCGCTGCGGCACCGGCAGCGCCGCAATTCACGCACGTGGAATATTATTCCGCGGCACAGTTGCAAGGCATCGTGGACAAGACGCTGGCTGACATCAAAGCAAAGGGCCTTCCCGGCGGCGGACCGGATCTTTCTGACGACGCTAATTCACAACTGAAGATTTCTGTACGTACAGCCAGTGGCGGCGCGGAGATGCATCGTCACTGGTCTGACGTCATCATCGTGACCGGCGGCGAAGTGACGCTGACGGCAGGCGGCACGATTCCCGACCTCGACAAACCAAGCAGCGATGAACCGCGCGGCACAAGAATCGTCGGCGGAACGGTCTATCACTTGAAGACCGGCGATGTGGTGCATATCCCCATCAACACGCCGCACCAGATGACCGCTGTACCAGGAAAGATTTTCTCTGCGCTGGTTGTGAAGGTGAAGGAATAGCAGCGAGAAATTTCAAACGGCAAAAAAGGCGTGGCTGCGGCCACGTCTTTTTTTGCCAGCGCAAGAGTATCTCAACGCGGACAGCGTGAGCGGTCAACCTGCCAGCCGGCTGCAGGATGAAACCCAGACGGCAGCAGCAGCTTGATGCGAAACTGCATCCACATCACGCGGCCTTGCGGAGAGCCTTTGCCGTCTGGCGATTGAACCAGGGTATGCTGCGTGGTTTGAAAATGTGCGGCCACCATTGCGGCAGCCGGTGCCTGATTCGCCGTGCCGGGGACAAGACGCGCATTCAAAATTGTCAACGTACCGGCAGCCGCCGTCTGCGGCATCTCCGCCAGCCGTTCCATCGCCGCTGCATCATTCAAGTGGGCAAAATAAAAATCGTACGCACGTTGTGCTGCATCGGCCTGTGTTGCCCGAGCAAAGAACTGGAATTGGCGCGGGTTCCAGCCAACAACATCCTGCGCGCGGAAATTGAAGTCCGTAGTAATGAGCAGTGGGTTGACGGACTTATAAGGCGGCGTTGCCAACTCGGCAAAATCATGTGCGGGGAGCGATCCACTCGCCGGCTCAACACGCACTACCCAGCCGCTGGCAATCGGATCCAGCAGGATGGAGATTCCTCCGCCAATGGGTTCAGCAAATTTTGCGCCAGCGACAACTTCGCCTTCGCGAACTGCCGAGACACAGGCTGTTGCCGGCAACGGCTGTAGATGTGTCGAAGTATGTTGCGCAGGCAGCGACAAATCCATCAACAGAAAAAGAGCAATACACGCGGGCGATTTCATGGGCCGGAATAAATTCATACCTGCGGATTATCCCACGAGGCGGCGATGCCTGAGAGAGTCAGCGAGAATGGCCGGTAACAGAAAGCTGTGAGAATTCCATAAAGCCTGCGTAAATCCATAGCGAATTACTGGCAGAATCGTATTACAATTTATTCGGGCGGCGTATCCACGCAACCCACTAAACCTGGAAACTGAATAAGAGAGCGAATCTGCCATGCCACTTTTGTCTCCAAAGTCACCTAGGGCCAGTGTCTCTACAACCATCGCTATTCGCTGTCTGCTGATCGTTGCCCTCTTTGCGGGCGTGGCAGTTCTGGCGCATGCACAAACCACAGCGGATGCCGGACAGTCGGCGCGCATTGCAGCGTTGGAGCAGCAAGTGGCCGCCAACAAGGCAGCC
>CAIZGA010000466.1 GCA_903932385.1 uncultured Acidobacteriota bacterium | reverse complement strand
GTCAGCAGGATGCGCGCCTGGCGCAATAAATCTTCCGGCTGGATGGGCTTGGTCACGATGGCTGAATGTGTGGTGATTTCAGCAAAGTGCGCCTGCACACGCCGCAGGTTCATATATTGTCCGGTAAACATCAGCACGCGGCACTCCGGTGTGATGCGACTGATGGCCTCGGCCACATCCAGTCCGTCCATGTCCGGCATGCAAACGTCGCAGATGAGCAGGTCCGGCACAAAACTTTGCACCGCCGCAATGGCCTGCTCGCCGGAGTAGGAAACGCGGCACTCATATCCGCTCTTGCGGAAAATAATGCAGAGCGTGTCCGCAACCAGCGACTCATCGTCGACTATGAGAATCTTCTGCTGCATCACGTGCCTTTGGTGGGAGATGATAGCTGCAATGATAAACACAATTGCCGAAAGAAAGTCGTGAAAGTTTTTGTAATTGAAGTGGGGAAAGAAAATATTTTGATGCGGCTATGCGCTGTGGTCTTTTGTTTCAACAACGGCTTTTAGTTTTCTTAATGATTTGTTAAACGATTCAACATTTGGATGGTGTGTATCTAGAAGCACTTCCAACTCGCGCGCGGCATCGGTCGCTTCCGGCAGGCCAAACATTCCCAGCGTTCCGGCAAGTTTGTGCGCCACAGAGGCCGCTTCACTGCGTTGCTCCTCGGTCAGCGGTCCGGCGGCCAGCAATTCCTGCGTATCTTGCAGCAGCGTCAGCCGTTCCGCCAGCAGCGGCCGGTTTTTCTGCCAGATTTGCTTCAGCAGGGCCGCGGTTTTCTGTTGCGCCGAATGTGGATCAATTTCCATAGAAACTTGTGCGTCGCAAAAATTTCGCGCCCTACTGCCAACCCAAAATTGTGGATATTTGTTCGGAAAGTGTCAGCGGGTCAAACGGTTTGAACAGCACCGCAGCCACGCCCAGGCTGGCAAAGCGCCGCTGGTCCACGCCCTGTACTTTCGCCGTCAGCAGCATCACCGGGATATCTTTCGTCGCGGGATTATCCTGCATGTTTTTGAACGTGGTCGGACCATCCATCTCCGGCATCATCACGTCCAGCAGAATGGCATCGGGTTTTTCTTTCGCGGCCATCTCAATGCCGGCCGCGCCGCAGTTTGCGGTCATCACCTGCCAACCGGCCACCGCTTCCAGGCTCAGTGCAGCCACCTGTCGGATGTCGTCATCGTCGTCAATAATCAGAATGCGTTTTACGTCGCTCATGTCAGTTTTCCAGAATCAATCTTTCCATACTATCGGCAATCCATCACCATCCTACAAGCTGGCCTTGCTGTCTGCCGTTGGAACATTCCTGTTGTCTGTTTCTGGTACATGATGGAACTGGCGCAGCATGGTCAACACAAGTTCCTCCACGTCCTGCGGCTGCACTTTCGCTTTGGTCAGGAACTCTGTCGGCCCCAGCACCAGCTGGCTGCGTTCTGCCAGAGTCACTTCATGGCCGGAGTAGACCACCAGCGGCAGCGTGCGGAAATCCACCTGCTGACGCATCCAGTCCACCAGGCCAAAGCCGTCGCCGTCGGGCAGCGTCAGGTCCAGAATCACAATCTCCGGCCGCTGCGTCTCAAAATAATGCAGGGCCGCCGTGCGGGTCAGTGCGTGGTC
>CAIZGA010000465.1 GCA_903932385.1 uncultured Acidobacteriota bacterium | reverse complement strand
GTTTGGCGATATGGGCCTTGACGGTGCGTTCTTCAATTTCCAGCTCCTCGCCGATCTGGCGATTGGTGGCACCGTTCACCAACCGCTCCAGCACATCCCGTTCGCGGGCGGTAAGTTCAATATTTCCCTTGATTTGCGTTGTAGCGGGACGCGCGCTCACATCGCCAATCATGCTGGCCAGAACTCGGCGCGGGGCCCAGATGGAGCCATCGGCAACAGTCTCAATCGCCATAGCGATGTCAGCTTCGGAGGCCGAATCGGGCAGGATGCCCTTCGCACCGGCGCTAATCATGCGGCGTATCTGTTCATTCTGCGGCGCATGCGACATGACAATCAGGCGCATGTCGGGGCGGAAGCCCTTGAAGGTTTCCAGCAGATTGAAGAGAGTGTCATCGGTGGCCATGCAGAGCAGCACCAGGTGCATGCTGGTGTCGCGCAGCAGCACGGGTACGGTGGCAGTGACCATCTCCACCCGGCCGTGGTTTTCAAAGATGGCCTGGAAGCCCACCACACGCAGCGGGTCCGTGGATACCAGCCCCACGCGGAAGGGTCGTGGCGCGTTCAGGTTCTCCACGGCTTTGGTCATCTTCGTCCTCTCCAACGATTGCGGTTGACTGAAACGCGGCCGGCAGACACTTCTGCCATTCGATGCATTTCAGCACCATGGGTTGGCCTGCTCTCGCAAGCCGGGCGAAAACTGCGGCTTTTCGGGCTACAGCTTGGGGAGGACGATGCCCTTCTGGCCCTGATACTTGCCCTTGCGGTCGGCATAGCTGACTTCGCAGACTTCGTCAGACTCAAAGAAAAGAATCTGGCAGAGTCCCTCATCGGCGTAGATGCGCGCCGGGAGGGGGGTGGTGTTGGAGATTTCGAGGGTGACAAAGCCCTCCCACTCCGGTTCAAACGGGGTTACGTTGACGATGATGCCGCAACGCGCATAGGTGGATTTGCCCACGCAGATGGTGAGTACGTTGCGCGGAATCTTGAAATACTCCACCGAGCGGGCTAATGCAAAGGAGTTCGGCGGCACGATGATGGTGCTGGCCTGAACGGAGACAAAGGAGCGTTCATCAAACGCTTTGGGGTCAATGATGGCGCTATTTACGTTGGTAAAAATTTTGAACTCGTCGGAGACGCGCAGATCGTATCCGTAAGAGGAAAGGCCGTAGGAGATGACCCCCTCGCGTACCTGCTTCTCGCTAAACGGGGTAATCATGCCGTGTTCTTTGGCCTGTTGGCGGATCCAGCGATCGCTCTTGATGGACATTCTGCTCCTGTGCTTGCAAAGAAATTGGGTATTCTGCCGACTGTACGCAGGGCACCCCGCCCCGCCGGCAGAATGATAATTCGTTTCTAAACTGCATCTTACGGCACATATGACTCGTTGACAATCTGTTGTAGCTCCTCTAGGATTCGAGGATACTGGGTGGTAGAGACTGTAAGGCAAGTTGAAACCTATCCATGCTTTACAGAACCAAGCGGCCCAAAACCATCAAGTACACCGAGGAACCAAGCCTTGATCAAACAGGATCTGGTCCAGCGAGTTGTCGACGTCACGGGACTGCCACGCCAGCGAGCGGAGCAGGCCGTGGACACCATTTTCGAAAGCCTGAAACATGCACTGACTACAGGCGACAGAATCGAGTTGCGCGGGTTTGGAGTGTTCACCGTGCGGCCGCGCAAGACCGGTATTGGACGCAACCCGCGTACAGGCGCAGAAGTCAGCATAGCGCCGGGCAAGGCGGTTCGCTTCAAGCCAGGCAAAGAGCTGCATCTGCTGGATTAGATCTGCGGCAGAGAAACTTGCTGAGCGCCGCGCGACCCCACCAGCACGCCCCTCAGGAAACAGAACCATTGGTCGAAATATGGCTATGTCCATAACGGCCATTAGCAACGCATCTGATGTCACTTAGATACGAACCGGCCCAGTCACAGACTGAAGCGGTCCATCAGAATGCGGGAATGCCTCAAGATGTTTTGCGGTGTAACACTGTATGCCTACTTCTTCTGGTTTAAGCGAAACAACGACGGAAACAACGCCAGCCTCTCCATCCCTTGTGAAGAAGCCGAGGAAGCAGCGCGTGTGGCTGCATGTGCTGTTGTTTGTGGTTGCGTTCTTTACCACCAGCATGATGGGCATGCGGTACATGTCCAACTTCAACCAGGGCCGCCCGGCCATTGTGGATGAAAAAGATGTATTCCCCTACCAATGGGTCGGGGACCACATGGGTGATATCGCACAGGGAATGCCGTTTGCTCTTTGCCTGCTGAGCATTCTGCTGGCGCATGAGTTCGGCCACTACTACGCCTGCCGTCGGCATGGCTTGAAGACATCACTGCCCTTCCTGCTGCCTGCACCAACACTTTCAGGAACTGCCGGTGCCATCATCAAGATGCGGTCGCGCATTAAGACGCGGCAGCAACTGCTGGACATTGGATTTACCGGCCCGGTATGGGGCTTTGTGGTGGCATTGCCGTGGATGGTATTTGGCATTCTGTTATCGAAACCAGTGCCGCCGAGTTCGGTGCAGCCAATGGTGTGGCTGCAGAACCCGCTGGCGATGCAGATGATGTTTTCCATCATGCATGTATTCAATCCCACGCTGCCGGCGATTGAGAACACGCTCTTCCATCCCATTCTGCTGGCTAGTTGGATTGGCCTGCTGATTACCGCACTGAACCTGCTGCCGGCGGGACAGTTGGATGGCGGCCATATTGTGTATTCGATTTCTCCACGCAGCCATAAGATTGCAACGACTATTGTGATCCTGCTGCTGATTGTGGCCGGTACGATTTACTGGCTGCCGTGGATTGTGTGGGCGTTTGTGTTGATGCTGCCGGGAATGAAGCATCCCTCGGTGCCGGTGCTGCCGGAGCCGGGCGGAACGGCGGGCGCGAAATATGTTTTTGCCGCGCTGCTGTTTCTGCTGACCTTCCACTACATGCCGTTTATCGGCTACCACGGCGACAAGACATTTATGTTTTCGCTGGTGAACCTGCCGCAGATTCTGACGTACTAATCGAAAAAATTACATCAGGTGCACGGCGTCGACATCCACGATGATGTTGCGTCGCGGGATGTTGTTCGAATCCGCACCGGCCAGCATGCGGCGCAGCGCCAGGCCGAGTTCTTTGCGGCTGGCAGCCTTCAGCACCAGGTGATAGCGATAGCTACGCTTCAAACGCATGAGCGGCGCGGGCGCGGGGCCGAGCACGCGAATGCTTTTGCTCGAGGCCTGCAACAGGCGACCGATGACTCCCGCCCAGTGCACCACCTCTTCCAGTTTTTCTGAATGAATGATGACGTTGGCCAGCGCAGTCACCGGCGGATAAAACATCCACTGACGGAATTGCAGTTCACGCGCGGCGAAACCTTTGTAGTCGTGTGCGGCGGCGAATTTGATGGCGTAGTGTTCGGGATAGTACGTCTGCACCACAACGCGGCCGGCAAGTTCGCCGCGACCGGCGCGACCGGAAACCTGCGTGAGCAACTGGAAGACGCGCTCAGCGGCGCGGAAGTCGGGCATGCTGAGTGCATTGTCTGCACCGACGACACCGACCAGAGTGACGCCGTGAATGTCATGCCCTTTGGCAATCATTTGCGTGCCGACCAGCAAATTAATTTCGCCGGAATGCAGACGCGTGAGCAGCCGCTCCATGCCGGCGCGGCCACGCACGGTATCGCGGTCCATGCGACCGATGCGCGCCGAGGGAAATATTTCCTGCAGGCGTTCTTCACCCTGCTGCGATCCGGCGCCGAGGTAGTAGAGATGCTCGCTGTTGCACTTGGGGCAAAGCTTGGGAACGGTGCGTCGATAGCCGCAGTAGTGGCACTCCAGCCGCTGGCCGACGCCGGCGTGGTCGTCATCCACACTGGGCGCTTTGTGATGCGTCAGCGCGATGGCGCAATTTTCGCATTCAAGTTTGGCGCCGCAGGAACGGCACAGGACGACGAAGGAATAGCCGCGACGGTTG
>CAIZGA010000464.1 GCA_903932385.1 uncultured Acidobacteriota bacterium | reverse complement strand
GGCGGTGGTGGCGGCGGTCGCCGGTAATCACTGAACGCGCTTCAATCAAAAAGGGCTGCCTTCGGGCGGCCCTTGATTTTTTAACGCCAAGCGCAAACGATTCGTGCGGAGTGGCCGTGAAGTCGCAGCTTATCGCGACGGTTGGCGAAGTAGCGTTCGTTGAGTGGGGCAGCGTCGAGGTCTTCGATGGTAGTGAAGGCGGCGAGTTCCTCGCGTATTTGCTGCGGTGTAAGAAAAAGTTGGAATGGTTCGCCGATACGCTTCACACGTTCTTCGAGTACGGCGCGGCCGAGGCGTTCGGCGAGGGGCACATGGGATGCGGGAAGAGCATAGTCCATGATGACTGCGGAGCCATTCGGCAACGTTGCGATGGTCGAGATGGTTTTGCGGAAGGCGGGCAGAGGCAGATACATGATGACGCCGAGCCAGGCGAAGACGGCTGGCGCGGAGAAGTCGAAACCATCGCGGGCAAGTTCTTCGGCGAGGTCCTGCTGCTCGAAATCGACCGGGACGTAGGTGATGTGCGGCTCCGGCGGCAGGTTGGATTGCGCAAGCAGGGATCGCTTCCACTCCTGCGTGGCGGGATAGTCGACTTCGAAGACGCGCAGGTTGGGATGCGGATTGCGATGCGCGAAGGTATCGAGACCGGCACCGAGAAGAACGTATTGGCGAACGCCGCGCGCGACGGCTTCAGCGAGCTTGTCTTCAGCGTAGCGGCTGCGCATCACGACCCAGGTGCGCAGGACTTTTGAGCCGGGTTCATCTTTACGCGCGACTGCGTCGGCGAGTGCGGCGCGATATTTTTCGCCGAGAATGGGCACGGCGATGGGGTCGTCGAGAATATGAGGCGGCTTGTCGGCGAGTTGATGCACAGCGCGTCGCAGGGCGACTCCGAGAGCTGTGCGTGAAGCAAGGCCGGATTCCATCGGGCAAACCTCCGTCTGAAAAGTTTAATAGGATGCGGCGGGCAGGTATACGGGAAAACACTTCATACGCGGTACGGGTGCGCGATACACTGGGAGAAATGGCAGCTTCAATGTACATTGTGGTGCAGGGCGAGGACCCGGGGTATGACATCTTTGTCAACGGCCGGGCACTGGCGCGGAATGAAGATGCGCTGGAGCAACTGGCGCTGCAGCTGGGCGTAAAGCCGCTGTTGGAATTTTTTTCGGCGGATGAAAATTCGCTGCCGCTGTTGATTGAAGCCGGTGCGAGCAGCAGCAAATTAATGGACAAGATGCAGGCCCCGCAGTGGTACGCGGCCGAGGACGGGCTGAAGACAGTGAATGCGCTGATTGGCGCGCTGGGCGCGGCTCCGCACACGATTGGAAGCGAAGGGCCGGCGGTGTTGAGCGAGTTGCTGGAGTACCGCGTGGTACTGGAGAAGACTGCGGCTCGGGAATTGAAATGGCACCTAGCGGTGAGCTGGCAGTAAAGCTATTTAGCAATTATTAAAGCAACGAAGATACGGTAGCAACGTCGTAGCCCTCATGAACAATTGCTTCCACTAATCTGTGTGCTGAGGAGAACTTACTGATTAAGTCGATGAGAAATTTTCTTACTATGCTCTTGGCCTGCTGCGCCTTCTTTTTGAGAGGCATAGCTCAGGCTCCGGCAAACGGGACGATAGTCCTTGGCGAGAGTGTTGCTGGCTTGAAGCTCGGCTCAACTTTTTCCGAGTTCCAGACGATGTTTCCGAATCATCCGGGTATAGATGAAGACGCTACGGATAATGTGCAAGATGGTTGTCCGGGGAGGTCGTATCACTGGCTGGACATTGACCGAAATGCAAACGGGGTCTACGCATATTTCAAGAACGGGAAGCTTTATCAGTTGTCAGTTCACACTCCTAGGTTTGCGTTGGCGAATGGCGTTCATATCGATAGCCGGACCGAAGAGGTAAAGCAAGCCTATCCGGGTGGGCGAGAGTACATGCTGCTTGGCAGTGGGAGTGCCGTGGTCGGAGGCAAAGACCTGATCTATTGGGTGGACATGGCGGACGGAATAGCCTTCGAGTTTTACTGGAACGGGCGTAAGCATGAGAGGCTGGTCAGCGGCATCGACATCTTCCCAAAAGGTTCTGACTACCTGCCGTCGGGCTGCATCTCGCCGCCGCAGAAGTGGCAGCAGCTAAAGCAAACTCCTCGTTAGCCATCGTAGAGGAGGGACATCACTACGATGCAGACCCAAAACATCTACGACTGTAGTCCGAACTTTGCACATTTTGCCGGGTGCCCCATCCTTTCGCGAAGTTTGCGAAAGGGTGGGAGATGCGAGCACAGCTCGCACCGCTCCTTTGCCAAGGCGGGTGGCCCACCCATTTAATGTAAGCGACACAACGGCCACCCCATCCATCGCTTCTTTTGTGATGGGTGGGGTAATCAACATCAGCCATAATCGGCTACCAACCCAACGGCAACATTCAGAGTTATTATGATTCTGTGATAAGACATACGTAAATTCTGAAGCAGTTACTCGTCGAGATTAAACCAATTAATTCCAAATGAAACAATGCAACGTCAAATAACAATGTTGCGTGTCACTATTTTTTGCCGAAGACTTCGCCCATGCGGCGGATTTGTGCGCCGACGCCGCGGAGTTTTTCTTCGATGTGTTCGTAGCCGCGGTCGATGTGATAAACGCGGTCGAGGATGGTTTCTCCATCGGCAACCAGTGCGGCGAGAACGAGCGAAGCAGAGGCACGCAGGTCGCTGCACATGACAGCGGCGGCGGAGAGCGGCGTTTTGCCGCGCACAGTGGCGGTGCGTCCGTCGATGCGAATGTTGGCACCCATGCGGATGAGTTCCTGCACGTGCATGAAGCGGTTCTCAAAAATATTTTCAGTGATGACCGAGGTGCCTTCGGCCTGCGTGGCCAGCGCCATGTACTGTGCCTGCATGTCGGTGGGGAAGCCGGGATACTCAACGGTGGTGATGTCGGCGGCCTTCAGGGTGCCTTCGCTGCGCACGCGGATGGTGTCTCCGTTGATGTCGAAGCGGACTCCGCAGGAGCGTAGTGTTTCCAGCAGCGCGCCAAGATGTGATGGGTCGCAGCCGGAGACTTTCAGGTCGCCCCCCGTAATGGCTCCGGCAATGATGAAAGTGCCGGCTTCAATGCGATCGGGATTGATGCGATGGCGCGCGCCGTGGAGTTTTGCGACTCCCTGCACGGTGATGGTGGAGGTGCCGGCGCCCTGTATCTTTGCACCCATGGCGGTGAGTAGAGCGGCCAGGTCGGTGACTTCCGGCTCCCGCGCGCAGTTTTCCATTACAGTTTCGCCATCGGCAAGAACGGCGGCCATGAGTAGGTCTTCCGTGCCGGTGACGGAGATTTTCTCCCAGATGATGTGTGCGCCCTTCAGTCGTTCAGTACGGGCTTCCAGATAGCCGTGGTCCTGGGTGATTTGCGCACCCATTTTTTCGAGGTACTTGATGTGGAGATCGATGGGGCGGCCGCCAATGGCGCACCCGCCGGGCATGGCGACGCGGGCGAGACCGGTGCGGGCGATGAGCGGGCCGAGCACGAGCGAACTGGCACGCATGGTCTTGACGATTTCGTATTTAGCGACAGGATCAGAAAGGATGGCGCAGCGAATGTGGGTGCGATGCTGGGCGCGGCCATAGCCGAGTTCCACCTCGGCACCCATGGATGCGAGCAACTTGCGCTCGGTTTCAATGTCGCGGACCTGGGGGACGTTTTCGAGGATGACTTCATCCTCGGTGAGGATGGCAGCGGCCATGCAGGGGAGGGCGGAGTTTTTTGCTCCGCTGATGCGAACGGTTCCGAGCAGCGGGTTGCCGCCGCGAACGACAAATTTATCCATGTGGTTAACGCTCTCAAGTTAACTGTAACGGATTAACTTGTGTGGATGCAGCGGGGTGAAGGGAAGAAATGAAGTGTTTGATGAGCGGAGGAATCAGGCTGGTTAATGGTGGAAGTAGTAATACTTGATTTGGGTGGGTGGAGTTTGGATTGGTCTGACCACTGGAGTATCATAAGCTGGAATTGATTCGAGGAGATGGCAATGGCTGATGCAACTTGTGACATTGGGCTGATCGGGCTCGCGGTGATGGGACAGAACCTGGTCCTGAACATGAACGACCACGGATACAAAGTGGCCGTCTACAACCGAACTGTTTCGAAGGTGGATGCGTTTCTGGCGAATGAAGCCAAGGGAACCAACGTGGTGGGCGCACACAGCGATGAAGAACTGTGCAAGCTGTTGAAGCGGCCGCGTCGCGTAATGCTGATGGTGAAGGCCGGTTCGCCGGTGGATGATTCGATTGCGCTGCTGCTGCCATATCTGGAAAAGGGTGACATCATCATCGACGGCGGCAACTCGTTGTATACGGACTCCACGCGGCGTACGCGGGACCTGGCAGCGAAGGGGATATTGTTTATCGGCACCGGTGTAAGCGGTGGCGAAGAAGGCGCGCGTTTCGGCCCGTCGATTATGCCGGGTGGAAACCCTGCGGCGTGGCCCGCGGTGAAGGAAATCTTCCAGGCGATTGCGGCCAAGGTGGAAGACGGCTCGCCGTGCTGCGACTGGGTGGGTGAAGAAGGCGCCGGGCATTACGTGAAGATGGTCCACAACGGCATTGAGTATGGCGATATGCAGCTAATCTGCGAAGCGTACCAGCTGCTGAGCGATGCGCTGGGACTGACTGCGGATGAGTTGGCCGGCGTGTTTGCGGAGTGGAACAAGGGCGAACTGGACAGCTATCTGATTGAGATCAGCAGCCAGATTTTTGCCTTCAAAGACACGGACGGCAAGCCGCTGGTGGACAAGATTCTGGATACAGCCGGGCAGAAGGGGACCGGCAAGTGGACGGCCATCAGTGCGTTGGACCTGGGCATGCCCCTGACGCTGATTGGCGAGAGTGTGTTTGCCCGCTGCCTGAGTGCGTTGAAGGATGAGCGCGTGGAGGCATCGAAGATTCTCTCCGGCCCGAAGGTGACACGGACGATTGCCGAGAAGAAGGAATTTATTGAGGATGTGCGGCGTGCGCTGTACTGCTCGAAGATTATTTCTTACGCGCAGGGCTACATGTTGCTGCGTGAATCGGCCAAGGAGCAGGGCTGGAACCTGAATATGGGCGGCATTGCGCTGATGTGGCGTGGTGGATGCATCATCCGTAGCCAGTTCCTGGGACGCATCAAGGAAGCCTATGACAAGGACAAGGCGCTGAAGAACCTGCTGACGGTGCCGTTCTTTGCTGACATTGTGAACAAATACCAGGAAAGCTGGCGCAAGGCGCTGGTGCATGCGGTGGAGTTGGGCATACCGACCCCGGCGTTTTCGACCGCGCTGGCGTTCTTTGACGGCTACCGCACCGGACGGTTACCGGCCAATCTGCTGCAGGC
>CAIZGA010000463.1 GCA_903932385.1 uncultured Acidobacteriota bacterium | reverse complement strand
TGGCAAGCCTACTCCCGCGGCTGATGCGTTTGCGAAAAAAGCCGGCGTGGAATTGTCGGAGCTGAAGACCATCACCAACGCAAAGGGCGAATACCTGAGCGCGACGGTGAAGCGCGCGGGCCGCGATGCGGTGGACGTGCTGGCTGCAGAGATGCCGAAGGAAATTGCCGGCATCTACTGGGCGAAAAATATGTACTGGCGCGCCGGGAAGCCGGAGCGGTTTGTGCGTCCGGTGAAGTGGCTGCTGGCGATGTTGGACAAAACCATTGTGCCGGTGGAGTTTGCCGGAATTACGGCATCGAACATCACGCAGGGGCATCGTATTCTGCATGGCGATGCACCGGTTGCAATTGCCGTGCCGAAGGATTATGAAAGCTCACTGGCTTCTGCGCATGTGATTGCCGATGTTGAGTTGCGGCGGCAGAAGATTCGCAAAGCGCTGGATGCAGTGACACGTACTGTGGCCGGCGCGCGCTGGCGTGAAGATGAAGAGTTAATAGATACCGTGACGCACCTGACGGAGTGGCCGCAGGCCATGCTGGGCGGCTTTGAGCGCGAGTATCTGGCGTTGCCGGAAGAAGTGCTGGTGACGGTGATGCGCGACCATCAGAAATATTTTGCCGTTGAAGATGCCGATGGAAAACTGGCACCGCATTTTCTGGCGGTGTTGAATACGCAGGCGGATGAGAATGGTCTTGCCATTATTCGACACGGCAATGCGCGTGTGTTGCGTGCGCGATTCAATGATGCGCGATTCTTCTGGGATGTTGATCAGAAGATTCCGCTGACCGAACGCGTGGAGATGTTGAAGAGCGTCACCTTCCAAAAAGAGCTTGGCAGTTACCATGCGAAGACCGAGCGCGTGGTTGCGTTGACGGGACAGCTGGGCGATGCAGCAGAGAAGAGCGGTATTGAACTGGACCATATTGCCGTGGTGGAAGCTGCGCTGTTGGCCAAGACTGACCTGACCTGCGAGCTTGTGAAAGAGTTTACCGAGTTGCAGGGTGTTGTCGGTGGGCTATACGCACGAGCGCAGGGAAGCACAGATGCAGTGGCTGCGGCCATTTACTCGCAGTACCAGCCGGTCTCGATGGAAGCCGGAATTCCTGCGACGCGGGAAGGGCAGTTGTTGGCTATCGCAGACAAAGCCGATACGATTGCCGGAATGTTCAGCATCGGACTTGCGCCGACGGGCTCGAAGGATCCGTTTGCTCTACGGCGCGCTGCGAATGGCATTGTGAAGATTCTTGCCGAGGGTGAGCTACCGCTGACGCTGGCGGAGATTCGCAGCCTTGCCGTGAATGCATTCAAGGGTGCAGAAGTTGAAGAGCTGCAGAGTGAGTTGATTGGATTCTTCACCGAGCGGCTGCAGTTCTATCTGCGAGATGCGCGCGGTTATGCGTATGACGTGGTGAATGCTGTGCTGGCGAGCGGTGCCGATGATGTGAAGGATGCACTGGCTCGTGCGGCGGCTGTGGCTGAAGTGCGCGGCAGCGAAGACTTTGCCGCGATTGCTGCAGCGTTCAAACGCATGAAAAATATTCTGGAGCAGGCGCAGGCCAAAGGTGATGTTGCCGCGGCAACTCTTGATGCGAAGCTCTTTGAAAGTGATGCAGAAAAGTTGCTCGCGGAAAATGCCGCCAGCGTGGGCGCGCAGACCGCACCGCTGATGCAGAACCGGGAATATGCA
>CAIZGA010000462.1 GCA_903932385.1 uncultured Acidobacteriota bacterium | reverse complement strand
TCAACTTGCCCATTGAGCCTTTGCCTTCATTCAGATTCGTCGAGAGCGTTTGAATCTGGTCCATGGTGGCCAGCAGCTTGCGGTACATGGTGTCGTCGTTAATCAGCTGGCCGAGTGTGCCTTTGCCGCTGGTCAGGCTGTCGGTAATGCTGTTGAGTTTTCCGAAGATGACGTTCAACTGCTGGATGGTTCCCTGACTGGCTTTGATGACGTCGGGAATGGACGGCGTTTCTTCCGTTGCCAGTTCGTCGTGATTCGCCGGGCGCGGGCCGTGGGCAAACTGGCTATTGATGTCGACTACCGTATCGCCGAGAACGCCGAGTGTGGTGAGCGAGGCTTTGGAGTCCTTATGCAGGCCGGGAAGATAACGTGAGCTGATCTTCATGGTGACGCGCACCGGCGCAGTGGGCCAGCTGGGGTCCACTTCAATTTTCTTTACATTGCCGACGGTGACGCCTTCCAGATTCACCGGCGCGCCGTCTTTCAAACCGGCTGCGTTTTCAAAGTGGGAGTAAAGAATAATCCTGGGCGTGAAGATGCCGATGCTGCCGGACATGAGGAAGACAAGCGCCACCAGAACACAAATGGCGGCAAGCACTACCGTTCCTACTTTTAGCTGGGACCAGCGGACTTCTTTCTGACTCGGCATACAACTCCAGTCGGCCCCATGGACCGAAATGTCAAAATCCTTGGAAACGCCCCTGGCAAAAGCATACCAAAGCGATTGCCGAAAAATATTCCTGAATTATCAGATGCACGAGGCGTGTGGAAATGTTTCCCGATTAATTTTCCAAAATCACCATGGCCATGGCGAGCTCGCGGCTGTGGGTGATGGAGAGCGAAGCGTGCCGGCAACCGAGCTTCGTGGCGCGTTCCGCAGCGCGTCCGGTGAAGTGGATCTCCGGCCGGGAGCCGGGGGCGCGGCGAACTTCCAGTTCCAGCCAGCTGACGCCGCGGGCAATGCCGGTGCCCAGCGCCTTGGCTGCAGCTTCTTTGGCGGCGAAGCGGGCGGCAAAACTTTCTGCCGCGCCACGCTGCTTCTTTTGGCAGTAGGCAATTTCCGCAGGCGTAAAGATGCGCGTGAGAAAACGCTCACCAAAGCGTTCCACGCTGCGCTGAATGCGTTCGGTCTCGATCAGGTCAATGCCGGTGCCGACAATCATAGATACGCTTTCTGAAAAATTCCCGAGTTGAGCCTAGCACATGGGGCCGCAACAATGCGGTGCGCAGCTATCTGCGTGGAGGTCACATGACTACGGAGTGGAGGATATCGATGTACAGGGTTGATGCCCACGCGATGGCAACCGATGAAGTACGGGAGCGGCAACTCCGCCAGAGAGTTAAGACACGAAATCATGACGCAGAAGCTGCAAATCCAAAGCTATAGCTACCAGGACCGCCAGAGTGTGGTGCCCGTCCTGATGTACACGGTGACCCACAGCGGCGGTTGGATTTGCGAGCGGCGAACGCTGAGCCCGATGACGGTGGAGTTCTCCGTGGAGATTGAACTGCGCGGCATCCTCGACCTCTACGCGGGAATTATCGGCGCGGGGTTGGAGATGACCCGGAGCGGCCACAAACAACTGACCGAGATGTGCATGTACCGGCGGCATCCGCGGCTGGTGGACC
>CAIZGA010000461.1 GCA_903932385.1 uncultured Acidobacteriota bacterium | reverse complement strand
TTGCGTTCGAGCCGTGTCACGCGCGGATTCAGAATCAGCACACGTTCGATAACATTGCGTAGCTCGCGCACGTTGCCCGGCCAGTTGTACTGCATCAGCATGGCGATGGCGTCCTCTGAAAGTTCCACGCGCGGCCTCCCATACTGGCGGCCAAACTCGATAAGAAATTCGCGCGTCAGTAAAGGGATGTCTTCTTTGCGCTCCCGCAGTGGCGGCACAAAAAACGGGATTACGTTGAGTCGATAGAAAAGATCTTCGCGAAAATTTCCGCGTGCAATTTCTTCTTCCAGATCTTTATTGGTGGCGGCAATCACACGCGCATCCACCACGATGGGACTCGTTGCGCCGACGGGCGTGAAACGCTGCTCATCCAGAGCATGCAGCACCTTGGCCTGCGTCTTCAGGCTCATGTCGCCGACTTCATCCAGGAATAAAGTGCCGCCATCAGCGCGCTCAAAAGTGCCGCGTTTTTCCGCAGGCCCGCCGGAGATTGCATTGTGGCGATAGCCGAAAAGTTCGCTCTCGATGTAGTCCTCGGGAATGGCCGCGCAATTCAGTTCGATAAAAACGCGCTCACGACGTTCGCTCTCTGCGTGGATGGCGCGGGCAATTAACTCCTTGCCGGTGCCGGACTCGCCATAGATGAGCACGCGGCCGTTGGTCGGTGCCATCAATTTAATCTGCTGGCGCATTGCCTTCATAGAGACACTGTCACCGGTGATGGTGCTGCGCGCACTCAACTGGCGACGATACTCGCGATTATCCAGACGCAACCGCCGTGCATCAATCGCGTTCTTTAACACAATCAAAGTCCGCTCAAGCGAAAGCGGCTTCTCAAGAAAATCAAATGCACCCAGTTTGGTGGCGCGCACGGCAGACTCAATCGTGCCGTGGCCGGAAATGATGATGACCTCGGGCGTCTCATCGCTGGCCATGCCGCGAATGTCGGCCAGCGTATCCAGACCATCACGGTCCGGCAGCCACACATCCAGCAGCACTGCGTCAAAGACCGCGTCACGCAGCAACGTAAGGGCTTCGGTCGCCGTACCGCTTGTGGTCACTGTGTAACCTTCGTCGACCAGCACGCCTTCCAGCGATGCGCGAATCTCCGCTTCATCATCAACAATCAGCACATGGCTCATGCGCGTTCTCCTGTGCCAAGCGCGGGCGTGGCCGTTGATTCCATTTCATTGACTGTATGCACCAGCGGCAGCTCAATCAAGAATCTTGCACCGGCCGGTGAATTCTTTTCAGCGCGAATGGTGCCACCGTGGTCCTGAATAATTTTCGCCACAATCGCCAGCCCCAACCCGGTGCCGCGTTCTTTGGTGGAAACATACGGCATGAAGAGCCGCTCGCGCATATCGTCGGTCAGGCCATGGCCCGTGTCTGCGATGACCAACTCTGCCATGTTCGCCGCGCCGCTGCTATCCACTAACGATGTGGAAATATAAATCTCGCGCAGCAGCGAATCCTGCACTGCTTCAGCGGCGTTGTCGATTAGATTCGCCAACGCGCGCTTCAGTGACTCCGCATCGGCCATCACCGGCGGAAGATCTTGCGCGAGATCCAGACGAATATTGATGCCTTCTAAACGACCGGCAAACAGCGCCAGTGAATTTTTTACGATATTGTTCAGATCGGCAGGCCGCGGTTGTGCCGCCGGAAATTCCGCAAGCGTTGCAAACTGGTCCACCAGCTTGCGCATGCTTTCCACGGAGCTGCGAATCACTTCGCTGCATTTCTGCATGATGCCGACTGATTCGTTCTGTTGGGTGGGTGCAGGCAACCGCAGCAAATGTCGCTGTATACGCTCCGCTGATAATGAAATTGGCGTGAGCGGGTTTTTAATTTCATGCGCCACGCGACGCGCCACTTCTTTCCATGCAACCTGCTTCTGCGCGCGCAACAATTCCGTCACATCTTCCAACACCAAGACATATCCGCGAACATGTTTGAGAGAAGCGCTGCTTTCCACGCCGCTCTCGAGCAACGCAACCGTTGCGGCAAAGTTCATTGCGCGGCCCTGCAGATGCAGGTCCATCTCTCCGCTGGCACTGCCCATGCGATGGCTGCGACGAAATAGACGGTCGAGCAACTCCACCGCTTCTTCCGGCAGCAACTCATCAATCGTCTGGCCGATGAACGGCTGCTGTCCGCCCGGATCCAGCATTTCAGAAAACGCGCGGTTCGACTGCATGATGCGGCGTTGCGTATCCAGCGTGACTACGCCGTTGGGAATTGTCTCGAGCAATGTTTCCAATTCAATTCGACGCGCTTCCAGCGCCGCATTCACTGCAGAAAGTTGGCGAGTCGAAGCATCGGCTTTGATGCGGCTCGTCTCCAAATCCTCTGCCATGCGATTGAAGGAGTTCACCAGTTCGCCGAGTTCTGTTGTGGCAGATGCGGCAACGCGGTGCGCATAATGCCCTTCTGCGATTTCATCCATCGCATCGGCCAGCGCTTCCACCGGCCGCGTCACCTGTTTGGCCATGTGCAGCGCCAACCAGCTGGACGCAAAAAACGCGAGCATCGTAATCATGAACAGCAGCGCCATGTAGTTTGCGCGCACCATGCGACGCTCTTGAAAAAGTTGGCGATACGTCGCCGCCTCACTACGCAACCGTTGCACGGCACTGCTCATGCCAGTGGGCATGGGCACGCCGGTGATGACCAGAGTGTTGCCCGCTGCATGAGACAGGCCCAACGCATAATCACTCTTGCCGATGGAAGCAATCTGCTCCTCCGGCCGTTGTGCTGCCTGCAAAATCGCAGCCGTCAGCGGCACATCAGAATGTTTTACTTCGGCTGCATCCGGCTGCGGCGCCAGCCACGGCTTTACCACCAGGCCTTCGCGCGTGGCCTGCGGCAGATTAAACGTTGCCACCAGATTGCCCGCGTCGTACAAAATCGCAAACCCGCCTTGCAGACCAACATTGTGCAACCGCATCCACTGTTCCACCTGCGCGGGTTGCAGTGTGCCAGATTTTTCTCCAAGAATTCCCGCCGATTCCAGATTGGTCGCCATCTCTTCCGCCTCGGCTCGCGCGTTTGCAGTGGAATAACTGGAAAGGCTCATCGCGACATCGTTTGAATCATCACGCAACACCGTTGCCGGCTGCGAGAACCAGCGGTCCACTGAACGGTTCAGCAATCCGTAGTTGAAGAAAGACATGAAAAGAATGGGCGCGAAAGAAATCAGCAGCGCACCCACCAGCATCCGCCAGCGCAGCCGCGAACCCAGCAAACGATTGCGCTGGTCGGCGTAGAGCTTGAGCATGTTGCGGATGAAGAGCAGCAGGATGGTGACAAACAGTAGCACGGCCAAACTGCTGAATGCGGTGAAGACGAGTACATCTCCCGCGCTCGAAGCCTGCACGGTGAATTGTTTGAAGGCGGTCAGCAGTGCCAGTGCGGCAAACAACAGAAGCGCGGCAATCCCCAACACCAGAGCAGTGATTCTGCGATGGCGCAGTTCACGCTCGCTCTCATCCGTGTTGGATTTTGCAGACGGCAGCGGTCTCGTGGTTTCGAGTTCGGTGCCGGGCTTCCGGGGGTGCTGTTGTTGCATCGCCTGCCACTCCTTAAGCGATGATTATAGGCCGCAACAGCACCTTCAGAGCATTACTGCAACAGCTGTTTCACCGGAGTGAATTCGCGGCCCTGCGACTGCGCCACCGGCGGGCAGGTAAGAATGCCGTTCCATGTATTCACGCCCATGGCGAAGCCTTCATCGGCAGCCAGTGCAGCTTTCGGTCCCAGTTGAGCCAGCTTCACTACATAGGCAAAGGTCGCGTTGGTCAGCGCCAGTGTGGAGGTGTTTGGCACAGCGGCCGGCATGTTGGTCACGCAGTAGTGCACCACGCCATGCTCAACATAAGAAGGATTGCTGAAGCTTGTGGGCCGCGCCGTTTCCACGCAACCGCCCTGATCAATCGCCACATCGACAATCACCGCGCCGCGCTTCATCTTCTCCACCATCGCGCGTGTCACAATCTTCGGCGCCGAGGCACCCGGAATCAGAACGCCGCCGATGACGAGGTCCGCCTCCTGCACGGCGCGCGAAACGTTGTAGCTGTTGGAGGCAAGCGTGTACACGCGTCCGCCGAACTGGTCGTCAAGTTCACGCAGGCGATTCAGATTCAAATCCACCAGCGTTACCTTCGCGCCCATTCCCATCGCGATGCGTGCCGCGCTGGTGCCAACAATGCCGCCGCCAATCACGCAAACATTCGCCGGTGTCACACCCGGTACGCCGCCCAGCAGAACACCACGTCCGCCGCGTTCCTTCTCCAGATACGACGCGCCCACCTGCACGCTCATACGGCCGGCGACTTCGCTCATCGGAGTCAGCAGTGGCAATGTGCCCGCGCGATCGCGAATCGTTTCATACGCAATGCCGAGAACTTTTTTCTCCAGCAATTTGTTAGTCAGTTCCGGCAGCGGCGCCAGATGCAGATACGTAAAGAGCGTGAGCCCTTCGCGAAAATGTCCGTATTCCTTCTCCACCGGCTCTTTCACTTTTACGACGAGGTCGGCGAGACGCCAGGTGTCATACGCAGAGCCGACAATTTCCGCGCCGGCATTCTGGTACTCATCATCAGGAAATGCGGAGAGTTCGCCGGCATTGTGCTCGACCAGCACTTTGTGTCCATGTTCCGTCAGGGCCTTCACGCCAGCGGGAGTAACGCCGACGCGTGTTTCATTGTCTTTAACTTCTTTAGGTACGCCGATAATCATTCCTTAAGCGTATCAAAATGCGGCCATTCCGGCGTGCTGCAAACCTGTGCTGCAGAACACATTCATGCGGCAGATTCCGCCGTAAGATATTGCCATGGAAGGCAGCGCCAACATGCTCGCCATATTTCTCAATCTGCCGCCGATGGATATCGGCACCATCACCGCGATTGGATCTATTCTTGTCGCGTTGTCTACATTTCTCGGCGCGTATCTCGGTAGTCGAAATTTGGAGCGCAAGAAGGCGCGGCTTGATCTGGTGAACATGCGGCTGAACCAGTTCTACGGTCCGCTCTACGTTGCCAGTGAAGCTACACGCATCGCCTATCGCGGCCTGCTGATGAAGCTCGGCAAAGAAAGTATTTTCGAGCCCGGCGTCGAACCGACACACAATGAACTTGACGAGTGGTATCTGTGGATGCGAACCGTCTTCATGCCATTGAATGAAACGCTGCAGACACTCATCATCGCCAATGCTCATCTCATCATTGAAGAACGCATGCCGGAGTGCCTGGTGGAATTTGTGACGCACGTGGTGGGGTACAAAGCGTTGATGGCGAAATGGGAGAAGGGTGACTTCACAGAAAAAGCATCGCTCATCCGCTTCCCCAAAGGCTTCGACAACTATGCCATCCACAGTTACAACCACCTGAAGCGTGAACAGGCGCGGCTGCTGAAAAACTTTTAGCGATTTCAGCAGAATTTCTTCCCCAACCCCTTGTGGATTTCCTGAAAAGCCGGTAAAAGACAGTATCTAAGGCAATTGTGCCGTTATGGGAGCCATTGCGGGGTACTTTCACACCCCCGAAATGGCGAAAATACGGCAAACTGAATTAGGCCGTACAATGACATATAGATACAGTTTGCAGTGCATCAAAATTGCAACTGTCAGGATAATTTCGCAACATGTCCTCGAATGGTTTTCAATCACGTACGTCGAGCTGGCACAATCTGCGCTCGCTCTTCAGTCTCTTCTCCAGCGACCTTGCCATTGACCTTGGCACGGCGAACACACTTGTCTACGCCGCGGGCAAAGGCGTCGTAGTCAATGAGCCCTCCATCATTGCCGTCAACAAACTGACCAATGAAGTGGAGGCGGTGGGTAAAGAGGCCAAGGAAATGCTTGGCCGCACGCCGGGCAACATCGTCGCCATCAAGCCGATGAAAGACGGCGTCATCGCCGACTTCCGCCACACAGAAAAAATGTTGAACTACTTCATCCAGAAGGCGCACAACCGCAAGATGCTGGTGCATCCGCGTATCGTCATCGGCGTGCCGAGCGAAATTACGCAGGTGGAAAAGCGCGCTGTCATGGATTCGGCCTATCGCGCCAAGGCCAGTGAAGTGCATCTGGTCGAGCAGGCCATGGTGGCAGCCATCGGTGCCGGTCTTCCCATCACCGAACCCAGCGGCAACATGGTCGTGGATATCGGCGGCGGCACTACAGACATCGCAGTCATTTCCCTTTCCGGCATCGTCTACTCGCGCTCGGTCCGCATGGCCGGCAACCAGATGGACGAAGCCGTGATGAATTACCTGAAGCGCAAATACAATCTGCTGATCGGCGAGCGCACTGCAGAGCACATCAAGATAGAAATCGGTTCGGCCTTCCCGCTGGACAAACCGCTGCAGCTGGAAATCAAGGGGCGCAACCTGATTGAAGGCGTGCCCAAGAGCATCACCATTGACGATGGTGAAGTTCGCGAAGCGCTCAGCGAGTGCATTGCCACCATCATGAACGCGATTCGCGTTGCGCTGGAACGCACCCCGCCGGAGCTTTCCGCCGATATCAGCGATCGTGGCATCGTGCTGACCGGTGGCGGTGCCCTGTTGCGCAATCTCGACAAGCGCATCCGCGAAGAGACGGGCCTGCCGGTTTCAGTGGCAGATGATCCGCTGGCATCCGTAGTGCTGGGTACAGGAAAGATGCTTTCCGACTTCAAGCTGCTGCGTAAAATTTCAATCGAATAAGGGCGTGCGGACGGCTTCATCGCAAGCGACTCCGCTGGGCTGTACGAAATCAACATGGAATCCTTCTTCAGCCGCTACCGTCACGGTCTCTTCCTCATCGGCATCCTTTTGCTGCAGGTGGTGATGTTGGCCGTGCAGGTAAAACGTGCGCCCGCCACGCCCAACTCCAACGTAAAAGGCATCGCCCTCGGTCGCTACTGGGGCGCGTCGCTGCTGGCCCCGTTTGAGCGGCTCATCAATTCCACCGGCAGCGGCATTCACAATGCGTGGACCGACTACATCGCGCTGGCGCACACCAAGCAGGAAAATCTTCAACTGAAGGCAGAGTTGGACCGGATGCGTCTGGAGCAGGCCAGTCTGGCCGATGATGCGCGTCAGGCGCAGCAACTGCAATCGCTGCTCGGCTTCCAGCAGCAGTACATCTACAAGACCGTGGCCGCGCAAGTACTGGCCACCAGCGGCACAGACCAGTCGCGCACCTTCTATATCGACAAGGGTGAAGACCTGGGTCTGAAGCCGGACATGCCCGTCATCACACCGGATGGCGTGGTCGGCAAACTGCGCGAAGTGTATGCACACACCGCATTGGTTCTGGAAATTAACGACATGTCCTCCGGCGCCGGCGTTGTACTGGAGACGACCCGCATCCGCGGCGTGCTACGCGGCAACTCCGCAGGCCAGCCGCAAATCATCAACGTGATGCCCGATGACCGCATCAAGCCGGGCGAGCGTGTGGTGACCAGCGGCGGCGACATGGTCTTCCCGCGCGGCTATCCGGTGGGCACAGTGCTGCAGGTGCGGCCGGACCCGGAACATGATCCCTACGTCGCCATTCTCATCAAGCCATCGGCAGACCTCTCGCGGTTGGATCAGGTGCTGGTCATCACCGACCAAAGCGCGCAAGTGCCGCCGCAGATGCAGCAGGACCTGGCGACCAGTGTGAATGACGCCGCCGCCAAACGCGCCGCAGACATTGTTGCCGAACGCCTGCCCGGCCTGAAGGACCCCAACGCGGACCCGAACCATCCTGATCCTGCAGTCAGCAATGGCCTGCCGCCGCCGGTGAATCCGCCGCCGCCGCTGCATCCTGATCATTACTCGCCGGGCTACGTGGCCCCGGCTGTGGAGTTGAAGCCGGGCGATGCCGCGGCGCCGAACTCCAGCGTGCATCTGCAGTCGCCGCCGGCTGCAAAACCAAAATCGGATGACAGCAGCGACACCACGACTCCGCAAACTACAAAGGACGAGAGCCACTAACGCATGGCGATATTAACCTACAGTTCGCGGCAGGAGATGGTGGAGCATAGCTTCCACCCCGCAGTGGCCGTACTGGTGCCGCTGGGCGCCATCTTCCTGCAGATTAATCTCTCCAAGGTGCTGCCGCAGGCGGCCATGCTGGACCTGCCGTTGATTGTCGTTCTGTTTTTCGCCGTCGGCCGCCGCTCACCCATCGCCGGCACGCTCACCGGCGCGCTCACCGGCATTGCGCAGGACTTTTTCTCCGGCCAGGATGTCGGCATCTTCGGCATCAGCAAATCCATCGTCGGTTATCTTGCCTCGCTACTCAGCGTTCGCATTGACGTGGAGAGCCTGGGCACTCGGCTGCTGATCAGTTTCTTTTTCACGCTGCTGCATCACTGGATTGTGTATGTCATCCGGTTGAGCCTGCTGGGCATGGACATGCACTGGCGCATGGGATACGAACTGCTCTGTGCGCTGATGAACATGGTTGTCGCCATCCCTGTACTCTTCATGCTGGACAGGACCAAACGACGCGACCATCGCTAATCGAGACGCAACGAACGATTGCAAGTAACCGCACGATACAAACGCAACAGGATTGAGTGGATATGGATCCGGCGAATTACAACCAGCAGGAGAATTACACGGGACGCACTGAAAAGCTGCCCGTGCTCAAGCTCGCCATTTCGCAATACATCATTGCGTTGATGATGCTCGTGCTGGTCACCGGTCTGTGGCGGCTGCAGGTTTTAGGCGCGAACAACTACCGCATCCTTGCCGAACAAAATCGAACGCGCAAAGTCACCCTGCTGGCGCCGCGCGGAAAAATCTTCGACCGCGAAAATCGTCTTCTCGTGGACAACTACCCTTCCGTCAGCTGCTACCTGCTGCGTGAGCAACTGCATGAAGCCGACCTGCCGCAAATTGCCGCCGGTCTGCACCTGACGATGGACCAGCTGCAGGCGCTGCTGCGTCACTATCAGGCAGAGCCGCGTTATCAGCCGATTCCACTGAAGGAAGACATCACTCCCGATGAGCAGGCGTTTGTGGAATCGCACCGCAATGAGCTGCCCGAGTTGGAAACGCTCGACCAGCAGCGGCGCTTGTATCCGCGCGATGGTTTTGCCGCACACATGATTGGCTACGTGGGCGAAGTGAGCGAAGAGATGCTCACCGACCCGAAGTATGCCGTCTTTGAACCCGGCGATCTGGTCGGCCGCTCCGGCATTGAAGAATCCTACGACGCCGTGCTGCGCGGACAGAATGGCTCGCGCAATATAGTGGTGGATAGCCACGGTCGCGAAATTGCGCGCGGCGACACCACGCCCTCGGTCCCCGGCAAAGATCTGCGGCTTACCATCGATCTCGACATCCAGATGGCCGCAGAAAAAGCCATGGGAGACCGCAACGGCGCGCTGGTGGCCATGGATCCGCATACCGGCGAAGTACTGGCAATGGTCAGCCGTCCAACGTTTGACCCGAATGCATTTGCCGTTCGCATTTCACGCGCAGACTGGGCAAAAGTGACCAGCGACCCCAACCACCCGCTGCTGAACAAAGCCATCCAGGCGCAGTTGGCTCCCGGTTCCACTTTTAAAATCATCATGTCGCTCGCCGGTCTGCAGGAAGGCGTGGCGCAGAACATGCATGTCTTCTGTGCCGGCGGCGGTGTTTTCTACGGCCAGTTCCATGCCTGCGACCAACACCACGGCATGGTGGATATAGAACATGCGATTCCCTGGTCCTGCGATACCTTCTACTACACGCTGGCCGATAAACTCGGCATCGACACCATTGCGAAATATGCAACCAGCGCAGGTCTGGGCCAGAAGACCGGCATCGATTTGCCCGATGAAGCCAGCGGCCTGATGCCCACCGAAGAGTGGAAGCTGCACACCTTCCATGAGCAGTGGTTCGTCGGCGAAACCATATCCATCGGCATCGGTCAGGGAGCCATCGAGGCATCGCCCATCCAGCTGGCGCGCGCGTTGAGCGGCATCGCATCGGGCGGAGTTTTCCGTCGGCCACATCTGGTCTTCCCCGATGAAGTTCCGCCGGAAATGGCGAATGCCTTCCCCGGCTCCGGTGAAAAATCGATCCCGCTGGACCCTGCCAACTGGGAGATTATTACCGACGGCATGGCTGCGGCCACCGGCCCGGGCGGCACTGCGGGCGCATCGCATCTGGAAAATATTGACTTCGCCGGCAAGACCGGCACCGCGCAAACCATCAGCCACGCCGCGCAGAGCAAACTCGGCGCCGGTCACGGCAGCTTCCGGCCAAACTCATGGTTTGTCGGCATGGCACCGCGACGCAATCCGGATATCGTTGTCGCCGTGCTGTGGGAAGGTGGCGACTGGGGAGCCAACTCCGCGCGTCTGGCTTCACAGGTCATCGCCGCATACGTAGACAAGCAGCGGCAGCGCGACAACAACCTGCGCATTGCAGAAAAGCCCATGACGGTGCCGAAAGCGCCCATCACCGCCGAGCCCAAACCAGTCACCCTGCTGCAATCGGCCAAGCCCGTCGATATGCTCGGCATCTGGGCCGGGCCGAATGACGTACTGCACACGCGCCGCTTCAACCTGCAATAAGTTTTGCATCAGATATT
>CAIZGA010000460.1 GCA_903932385.1 uncultured Acidobacteriota bacterium | reverse complement strand
TGCTGGCCGAAATCCAAAAGCTGGATGTGAACCTGAAACTGGCCGATTAGATTTGCGGCAACTAGACTGGCATCGCTGCTTTGGCGCGCAGCGGTGCCAGACGCGTTTCTTCCAGCTCGTCGCGGTAGAACATGTTGTAGGTGTCGAAGGGAATCAGCCGCTTGCCGTCGGGATGCGCAATATGCACGCAGGTTTTTTTGATGGAACGCAGGTCAAAACTTTGCGCGTCGATGAACTGGACAATCAGCACGCGAAAAAGATTTTCGTACCCGAGATTTTTCGGCGCCAGAACCTTGGGCAGGCAGCACAGCAAATCACGCAGCGACGTGGCCTGGGATTGCGGCGAGTGATTGGTGGAAAATAATTTGAAGATGTGGTCGCGCACCACTTCATCGCGTTCGTAAATGATGGTGTTGCGGCCGCCGTTGATGAGCACATCCGGCTCCATCATTCCTGTAAGCGGAACCACTTTGCCACCCAGCTTCAACGCATAGGCCATCGCCAAACTATCTGGATGGCAAGGGACCGGAATCAGGTCCTGCGGTTTGAAGACGCTGGTCTGCTCCAGAATGCGGCGGCGTACTTCGCTCAGCGTCAACCGATGTTCCGCAGAACTGTAGCCGCCCAGACGACCGGCCTGCTGCACCGGCTGGAAGGTCACGCCGCGCACGCATTTCTGCTGCAAGGCAAACTCGATGATGCTGCCCATCTCGTCGTCGTTCACTCCGCGTTCCACCGTCACCACCAGCGTGGTGGAGACGTTTAATTTATTCAGCCGCTCCAGCGCCTTCTCTCGGGTGGCACGCAGGTCGGCGCCGCGCAACTGCATCAACGGCTCGCGCTTCTGCGAATCAAACTGCAGGTAGAGTTCAAACTCCGGCATGTATCCGGCCAGTCGTTTGGCAAACTCCTCATCCTGCGCAATGCGAGTGCCGTTGGTATTCACCATCAGGTGTTTGATGGGGCGACGGCGTGCGGCATCGAGAATTTCAAAAAACTGCGGATGCAGTGTCGGCTCGCCGCCGGAGATCTGCACAACGTCCGGCTCCATCTCATTGGCCACAACGGCGTCGAGCATGCGTTCAACCTGTTCCATGCTGCGATAGGTGGTGCGGTGCGTGCCGCTCTGCGCGTAGCAGATGGGACAGTTGAGGTTGCAGGCATCGCAGATTTCAATCAGCGTGAGGCAGGAGTGCTGCTCGTGGTCGGGGCAGAGGCCGCAGTCATACGGGCAGCCGAATTGGATGGGCGTGTTGTAATGCTGCGGCATCTCCGGCGGCTTGAGAAAAACTTCGCGGCAGCGGCGATAGTAGTCCACATCGTCGGCCATCAGCACGCGTTCAAAACCATGCTCCGGGCAACGCTTCAGCAGAAAAACATTGCCCTCTTCAAAAACTATTTTTGCATCCACGCGGCGATAGCAGGTGGTGCAGAGTGAAACCGCTGCATCGTAGTAGAGATATGGCCGAGTCTTCGCCATTACTGTTCCTCATTGTCGTTGGAGAAAAGTTTGGTTGTCTCGTGCTTCTTTCGGGATGAGAATATCGATTTGAACAACGCCAGGATTGCAACTACGATGAGCCCGCCAATGCCAATGATGATGCCGAAGAGTTCTAGATATCCACTGACAAAGAATGGGTTATCCAACCCAGACCTTGCAGCTACGGTAAAGAAAAGTGCAAAGTTTACTCCACACAGGCCAAGTGAGACGACTGTGATGGTGGCAAAGATTGCCACAGCTTTTTCCAGTCCCGATTTTTCAGTCCACGGCATCTTCATTGCTTGATTATTCCTCGCTGTTCTCTGAATCTTCCTGCGGCGGCTTCCGCACAGCTTTCACAATCAACATCACAATCCAAACAGGTGTGATGAATGCCAAGCCTACAGCCGATACCACGATGGCAAATAATTCGAAGACGCCCAGCACTGCCCAAACTGGACCACCATAGCGCGAGTTAGCAGCGATTAGCGTCAGGCCGCAAAGACCCAACGCAACGATCAGCACGCCCGCCAGAATGGCCACAGTTTTTCCAAGTCTGCTCAGCGAGTCTGCATCTTCAGTTTGCTTGTTCAGCGGCTTGTATTGGTCAAACATTTTCCTGCCTCCCGCGCAGTTCTCCCACCAGCAGACAAATTAAACCGGCCACGCAGGCCCACTGGATGCAGTTCATGCCGGCAATCAGTGGCTGCAGTTTTAGGAAATCAATGCACAATCGCCAAGCGAGATACGCGGCCATGAATCCGCGAAAGATGACGCCGTTGCGATGCGGCCGACGCTGCCATTGCCAAAGCGCCGCGGCCAGCGCCAGCAGAAATATCAATTCGTAAATTTGCGTTGGATGCCGCCGCACGCCGTCGCCGAAATCGACGCCCCAGGGCAAGCGCGTCGGCGTACCGTAGGTGTCATCCGGCAGGCCGGCAAGAAAACATCCTACGCGGCCCACGGCCACACCGAGACAAATCGGCACGGCGAATAAATCCCCGGTGCGTTTGCGTATGCCGGCGAGGCGCTTCACCAACTCCACGGCGAGCCAGCCGCCGAGCAGGCCGCCAACAATTGTCTTGCCGCCGGAGGTGAACCACATGGCCCAATGCAGCCCGGCGCGCGGCACCTGCTCCAGCACGCCCAGAATGCGGCTGCCCGCAAGTGCACCCAACGCCGCCGCGGCAATCACCGACCAGCGATGTTCATCATTGATTGGGTCATGTTGCCGCGCGCGCATGGCACGATAGGTTGCGAAGCCGCCGGCGATGCCCAGCGTTTCAAACAGCGG
>CAIZGA010000459.1 GCA_903932385.1 uncultured Acidobacteriota bacterium | reverse complement strand
TTCCCCCGCTTGGCGCAATGCTGGAGATGCCGGGAAATATTCTGGGAATCAAGGGCGGGGAGCCGCTTCTGTTACTCGGGCTGCTGTTGCCACTGTTCGGCTTGCGCCGTAGAAGCAATCGCAATCTGCTGCGCCTTTTCACCATCGCGCTCTGCTCGCTTGCGATTTCTTTCGGCATCAGCAGTTGCGGCGGCAGTTTCTTTACCCAGGCTCCGCAGACCTACATTGTGACGATCACGGCAACCAGCGGATCCAATCAGCACTCCGGAACCATTAATTTGACGGTGCCCTAAAGGCATAGTCGAGGCATCCATGAAGAGAGGCATGCACCGCGCTTTACTGGCATTGGGAATGGTTGTGGCAGTGCTGCCTCTGCGTGCGCAGATCGCAGCGTCTCGTTCTGTTCCGCCGGCGCAGTTGGAAGTCACGCTGGCTTATAGCGCAGATCGTGGCACTGGTTCGGGAGGGACCCCGTTCTGGATGCAGGGCGGCAAGGCGGAATTCGCCATTGCGCTAACAAGAGGTCTATCTCTGACAGGGGAAGTTGGCGCGCTGCATGTGAGCAACATCAACTCCGCGAATCAGAATCTGGGCATGGTCTCCTATCTCGCTGGTCCTCGTTACTCGTTCCGCTACTCTTATCGCTATACGCCGTTTGTCCAAGCGCTGGTGGGTGGTGTGCATGGCTTTGATGCCTATTTCCCCACCACGAACGGGTCTGGAATTACTCCTGACGCGTTTGCCTTTGCAGCAGGCGGTGGCGTGAATATTGCAATCTCACGTCATCTCTCTATCCGGCCCGTCCAGGTGGACTACTTTCAGACCCAACTGCCAAACAATACAACGGGCCAGGAGAACAATCTACGGATGGGTGCAGGCCTGGTGTTTGTGATCTCTCCGCAAAACTGAGCTGCTTCAGGGCAGGATTCCACGACAATCATCCTTGATGTTGTTCTGACGACGACAAACGCCGCGCCGTGCAGCGTGACTCCAGCAGCACCATTATTTTCGCCAGCCGCGAAGGGAAGCCATGCGTCAGCACTTCAATCATCTGCATAGAAAGGCATGTATGGCTGAGGTGAACGGAAAGAGCAAGCGAATCTTCCATGAGGATTTTGTTCTGCACTCGCTACGCCATACAATGTTGACTAGGCTTGGCGAATCGGGAGTGGACGCGTTCACCATTATGCGGATAGCAGGGCACAGCAGCATCGTGGTTTCGCAGCGGTACATCCACCCAACGCCGGAAGCACTAGCAAAACGTCTGGCTGTACGTTATTGAAGGGCCTGTAGCTCAACGGTTAGAGCAGGGGACTCATAATCCCTTGGCTGGGGGTTCAAATCCCTCCGGGCCCACCACTCAATTCACACAATATAGATGCAACACGTCACGCGCGGATGGCTGCAATGCGGACGGCGATGCGGGCATTCGTGTATCTTGGCAGGGATTGAAATTCCAGACGATGCAGGAATTGAATTCCTGAACGTCTTGATATCCAGAACGAGGTATAGCCGCATGAACCAGTTCGTGAAATGGACCGCTGCTGTGGCCGTCGCCGCAGCTTTTTGCATCACGCAAAATGCCAACGCGCAGACTGACCCGCGCTACAAACAGCATGACCGCACTCGCCCGCTGCCCACGCTGATTGATCCGGGCACTGCCAGCACGCAGAAAGAGGCCGGTCGTCCGCCATCGGATGCGACGGTTTTGTTTGACGGCAAGGACCTCTCGAAGTGGGCCGACAGCAAAGGCAACGACGCCAAGTGGAAAGTGGAGCATGGCTATTTCGAAGTGGTGCCGCACACTGGTGACATCTACACGCGCCAGCCGCTGGGCGATATGCAACTGCATCTTGAATTTTCTGAGCCGGTGCCGGCGGTGGGCAAAGACCAGGACCGCGGCAACAGCGGCGTGATTCTAATGGGGCAGTTTGAGGTGCAGGTGCTCGACTCCTACCACAGCGACACGTATGCCGATGGACAGGCAGGCGCGGTGTACGGGCAGTATCCGCCGCTGGTGAATGCAGTGCGCGCGCCGGGACAATGGCAGAGCTACGACATTATTTTCCACGGGCCGCGTTTTGATAAAGACGGCAACCTGACGCGCAAGGCGCATGTGACCGTGTTGCACAACGGCGTGCTGGTGCAGGACAACGTGGAGATTGAAGGCATCACGGCGATGTCGAACCCGGTGTACAAACCGATTCCGGAAAAATTGCCGCTGCGTCTGCAGGACCACGGGCACAAAGTTCGCTACCGCAACATCTGGGTGCGCGAGCTGGCTGAAGGCCAGTAAACATCATCGAAAAAAATCAATGCATGAATCGGCAGCGCTGCGTGGGCATCGCCGCGTAGTGAAAGCTGTTGTACCCTCAACGTATGCAGGCAGAAAAAAACAGCGAAGCGTTGCTGCAGGTTCGTGATTTGCAGGTGCGCTTTGCCACGGCTGCGGCGGAGTCGCCGGCGGTGGCTGGCATCAGCTTTCATCTGCAGGCGGGCGAGGCCTTCGGGCTGGTGGGCGAGTCGGGCTCGGGAAAGTCCGCAACTTCACTGGCGATTCTGCGTTTGCTGCCGAGTGATGCGCAGGTGGACGGAGAAATTAATTTCTCCGGACGCAAGTTATTGTCGCTGGAAGAAAAAGAAATGCGCGCTGTGCGTGGGCGCGAGATTGCGATGATTTTTCAGGAGCCGATGACGGCGCTGAATCCCGCGATGCATGTAGGCGCGCAGATTGCCGAAGCGGTTCGGGCGCATCATCCTGGGTTGCACCGTAGTGAAGTTCGCGAGCGCGTCCATGCCGCGATGGATGAAGTCGCCTTGCCGGATCCGGTACGCCGTGTGAACGATTATCCCCATCAGTTTTCCGGCGGACAGCGGCAGCGCATTCTGATTGCCATGGCGCTAGTGAACCGGCCGCGGTTGTTGATTGCCGATGAGCCGACCACCGCGCTCGACGTCACCGTGCAGGCGCAGATTCTGGAGTTGTTGTTGCAGTTGCGCAAGCGGCACAATCTCGCGATGCTCTTCATCTCGCATGATCTCGCCGTGGTCAGCCGCGTGACCGAACGCGTTGCTGTAATGCATCGCGGAAAGATTGTGGAGACGGGTGACTCGCCGAAAATTTTTCGCGTGGCACAGCATCCTTACACGCGCGGCCTGATTGCCGCAGTGCCCACGCTGCATACCGACCGCACACAGCGGCTGGCTGTGCAGTGACGGCGCGCAGTGGCAAGCGCGGCAAAATCCGCATAAAATAGAAACATCTCAGAACATGTGCCCGCTTTGTGTGCTGCTGATTGCAGTAGAGGGCACAATCATTGCGATGTAACCCATGCGAGCTCTGGTTCTTTCCGACATTCACGCAAATATTGATGCGCTGCAGGCGGTGTTGAACGCTGCGCCGGCGCATGACATGGTGTGGGACCTGGGCGATGTGGTGGGTTACGGCGGCGCGCCGAATGAGGCCGTGGATTGTATGCGCACGTTGGGCAAAGTGCATGTGCGCGGCAATCATGACCGCGTCTGTTGCGGCATCGCATCATCCGACAGCTTCAACGCGGTGGCATACAAGGCAGTGCAGTGGACGCGCAGCGCGTTGACGGCTGACAGCCTGGCATGGCTCAGCAATATGTCGCAGGGCCCGGTGATGCCGGACGGGCCGGCAGTGAGTTGCGTACACGGTTCGCCGCTTGATGAAGACGATTACGTCATCGGCATGGGTGATGCCTGTGCACCGCTGCTGTACTCGCAGACACGCATTACATTTTTCGGCCACACGCATCTGCAGGGATGTTTTTCGCTCTCCGATCAGGGATGGTCGCAGCCGCTGCAGCGTTTCACGCGTGGCAATGATGCGGTGCAGATGTCTCTTCCGCTGGATGCAGCAACGCGTTACATGGTGAATCCTGGATCGGTGGGCCAACCACGGGATGAAGATTGGCGCGCGGCCTTTGCGTTGTATGACGATGAAGCGATGCAGATTGAGTTCTTCCGCGTGCCGTATGACATTGCCGCAGCGCAGAAGCGTATCCGCGAAGCCGGTTTGCCGGGGCGGTTGGCGTCGCGCCTCTCAGAAGGCCGCTAGAAAATTCTTTGCAGCAAAATAAATCAGCATGCAGCGGACGCGAGCTACGCGCCTGCCACATGCTGATAATTTTTTTGCCGCGAAGTTGCAGTTACTCTGCAGCGACTTCTTCAGTGGCGGCAGCGGCTTCGGTTTCAGACTTCTCCGCCTTGACCAGTACCTTCACATGCGCCGTTACTTCACGGTGCAGTTTGATGGGCACGTGGAACTCGCCGACTGACTTCAACGGCTCGCCCAGAACCACCTTGCGGCGGTCCACGGTGATGCCCTTGGCTTCAATCGCCGCAGCGATGTCGCTGGTGGTGACCGAACCGAACAGGTGTTCGTTGTCGCCGGCCTTGCGGGTGAACTCGAGATCAAGTGCCTCGAGCGCGGCCTTCTGTTCTTCGGCGCCGGCCTTTTCAGTGGCCGAGCGGCGCAGAGCAGCTGCCTTCATCTGTTCGATGACGGCCTTGTTGCCGCTGGTGGCCTCGATGGCCAGTTTCTGGGGCAGCAGGTAGTTGCGGCCGTAGCCGTCCGCCACCTTCACCACGTCGCCGCGGTGGCCCAACGATAGTACGTCTTCTTTCAGAATCACTTCCATTGCAGTCTCTCCGGCAGGCGGATGTAGTTCATGCGCCCGCGAATTTCTCTTGCGAATTTAAAACTTGGCGGCAAACGGCAGCAGGGCGATATTGCGTGCCTGCTTGATGGCCACGGTCAAACGGCGCTGGTGGGTGGTGCAGACGCCGGTCAGGCGACGGGGCACAATCTTGCCGCGCTCTGCCACAAAGCCCTGCAGCAACCGCACGTCGCGGTACTGGATGGCGTCAATTTTTTCCACGCAGAACTTGCAGACTTTCTTGCGGCGGAAAAACTTGCGTCCGCCGGGACCGCCCGGGCCACCGGGACCGCCCTGACGCGGGCCGGAAGAACGTGGTCCGCCTTGGCGCGGCTCATGCGGTGCGCTCGCAGCCGGAGCTGCGGATTCAACTTTGGGTGTAGGTGTTTCTTCTGCCATGATTTCCTTCTCCTGTTCTGTTGCCGCCCGCGCTCCGGATGTTTGACCTCTGGCTTACGCCCTGTCGGTTCCAGCCATGAACGGCGCAATCGCGCCGGAAGCGGTAGCGGTGGGTTGAAATGATTTAGACAGCCGCCGTCGCCGCTGGTTCCGCAGCCACTGCCACAGCTTCGGCAACGGGCTCTTCAGCCGCTGCCGCCACGGTGGGTTCCGCCACCACACGGCGTGTGCCGCGCTGCGACTTCAGTTTGGCGACGCGCTTGTTTTCCTCGTCGGTGCGCACGGTGATGTATTTGATCACCTGCTCGGTGACGCGCAGACGGCGTTCCAGCTCTGCCACCAACTTGCCGTCGCTGGCAATGGTCAGCAGGATGTAGCTGCCTTCGTTGAACTTCTGCACGGTGTAGGCCAGCTTGCGGCGGCCCATCTTTTCTGCCGACTTCACTTCGCCGCCGCCAGTGGTGACGGTGTTGGAAAAGCCTTCGATCAGCTTGTCCAGGTCCTCATCTACAACATCAGGGCGGACGATGAACATGACTTCATAGGTGCGTTCCATTGTTTCTCTCTCCAGTTCCGGCATGCGGTGTGAACCGCTCTGCCGCTACAAACGATTTGCTGCCATCAATCTTCCGGCGGCCCGTTCTCCCGCCGGTTGAACTCATTCATTGCAGGCAGAGCGCCTTTTGCAATTACCGTCTCTGCCGCCTGCCTTACCCGGTCGAGCACCACGTCCAGCTCTGCCAGTTCGGCCTTGCGCATGGGCGAGAGCAAATAATCCTTGCCCCCCGCCTTGATTTCTCTGCCATCCTCCAGCGGCGGTTTACCAACGCCGATGCGGATACGCAGCCACTCCTCGGTGCCAAGTACGCTGCTGATGGACTTCACACCGTTGTGTCCGCCGGCGCTGCCCCGTTCCCGGATGCGCAGTGTTCCCAGCGGCAGAGCGAGATCGTCATACAGAACAATCAGGTCTGCGGTGTTCTCCATTTGCAACTCCTTCATCAACGCTGCCACGGCCAGGCCGCTCAGGTTCATGAAGGTGTCAGGCTTGGCCAGCAGAACTTCTTCGCCGGCCAGACGCGCTGCGGCAGTTACCGAGCGCCCCCGCCTGTTGGCCAGCGTGACTCCGCAAACTTCTGCGATGCGGTCGATGGCCAGAAACCCCGCGTTGTGCGGCGTGAATTGATATTCGATACCCGGGTTGCCGAGACCAACAATCAGTTTCACGCCGCGCAGTCCTTACCTGGTTACTTCTTTGCAGCCGGTGCATCTCCGTCGGCTGTTTCCGCCTTGCCCTTCTTGATGACCTCGGGCTCGGCAGGTGTGGTTGCGGCAGCAGTTGCATCCGCAGTCGCTGCAACTTCTTCACGAACAGCAGTGACGTGAGCCACAGTATTGTTCTCGTCTGCCAGGAACTTGATGGAGCCGGAGTGCGGCAGGTCCTTCACGCGAAGAACGCCGTGCATGTCCAGCGCAGTGACGTCCACGTCGAGGTGGCTGGGAATGTCTGCAGGCAGGCACTCGATTTCCACTTCGCGCAACACCTGGTCCAGAATGCCGCCGTGCGCCTTGACGCCGATGGAGCTACCCACCAGACGAATCGGCACGGAAACGCGAATGACCTTGTCCATGGCGATGCGCTTCAGATCGATGTGGATCAG
>CAIZGA010000458.1 GCA_903932385.1 uncultured Acidobacteriota bacterium | reverse complement strand
CGGGTTGCTACGCAATGCTGCATGGGTGATGCTGGGCTGGTCGGGGCTGGACTATCTGGTGGAGTGGCTGAGCTACGGGCAGCGGTTGCGCATGAGCAAGCAGGAAATGCGCGAAGAAATGAAAGAGGCGATGGGCAATCCGCAGGTGCGCGGCAAGATTCGCAGCCTGCAACGGGCGATGCGGCAGAGAAAGAGGCGCGCGGATGTTGCGTCGGCGAGCGTGGTGATTACGAATCCGACGCACTATGCGGTGGCGTTGAAGTTTGATTTTGCAACCATGCAGGCGCCGGTGGTGCTGGACAAGGGGCGAAATCTATTTGCCGAGCAGATTAAGCAGGAAGCGAAGTGGGCTGGCGTGCCGATTGTGGAGAACCCGCCGCTGGCACGATCGCTGTACCGCAGCGTGGAGCCGGGACAGGCGATTCCGACAGAGTTGTATGCGGCAGTGGCGGCGATTCTGGCGTATCTGTATCGGCAGCAGGTGGAAGACGAGTTGCGGCAGAAGAAGATGCGCGAACGTGAGGCGGGCATTCGAGCACGACAGGCGAAGGGACGCGAGGCTGCGGGTTGGAAATATTCTCCGCCGAGTAGTGGCGTGAATGGCGTGGGCAGTTGGATGGAAGCGGACGGCAATCAACAGGGTGATGAAGGCAGGCGGATATGAGTACGGCCGTTGTGATAATGAATCCGCGCAGCGAAGGGTTGACGGCGAAGCTGATGCGTCGGTTGCCGGAGATGGCGTTACCGTTGGCGGCAATCAGCATGGTGTTTGTGATGCTGATACCGCTGCCCTCATTGCTGCTGGATTTGTTGCTGTCGCTCTCGATTACAGCGAGCGTGGTTGTGTTTCTGAGCGCGGTGCAGATTAAGAAGGCGGTGGACTTCAGTGTCTTTCCGTCGATGCTGCTGTTGCTGACGCTGTTTCGCTTGTCGCTGAATTTGGCATCGAGCCGTCGGATTCTGCTGCATGGCAGCGAGGGAACAGGCGCGGCGGGAAGTGTGATTGAATCCTTTGGCAATTTTGTTGTCGGTGGAAATTACGTTGTCGGCTTCGTGTTGTTTCTCGCGTTGATCGCAATTCAGTTTCTGGTGGTCAGTCATGGTGCGGTGCGTACGGCGGAAGTGACGGCCAGGTTCACGCTGGATGCGTTGCCGGGCAAGCAGATGGCGATTGACGCGGACATGAATGCCGGGTTGATTGACGAGCTGGGAGCGAGAAAACGTCGTGAGGCGATTGCACGCGAGGCCGAGTTCTACGGCGCGATGGATGGTGCGGCACGATTCAATCAACGCGATTCGCTGGCGACGATTCTAATTACGGCCATCAATATAGTTGCCGGATTGCTGATTGGCGTGCTGCAGCAGGGCGTTGGGCTGAGCGAAGCGCTGAAGACCTACACGGTGCTGACGGTGGGCGACGGTTTGGTGACGATGATTCCGTCGCTGCTGGTGAGTGTGGCCGGAGGCATGGTGCTGACGCGTGCCTCAAGCGCGGGCGAACTAGGAACGGAGTTGGGCGCGCAGCTGTTGAAGAGCAGCAACACGCTGTGGGTTTCATGCGCGGTGCTGGGCGGGCTGGCGATTATTCCCGGATTGCCGAAGCTGCCGTTTCTGTTGATGGCGGTGGGCATGGGTGTGCTGGCGAAAAAGATGCCGGGAGTGTTTGCACGGCAGGCGGCAACGGCAGCGCAGGTGGAAGCGGCGGCTACAACGAAAAAATCTGCGGACCCGAAGGCCGAGAACCTTGCCTCTCTACTGAAGATGGATGAGTTGTCGTTGGAGATTGGATTCCAACTGATTCCATATGTGGATGAGAAGCAGGGCGGACAGATGTTGAATCGCGTGCGCGCGTTGCGACGGCATCTGGCGACGGAGTTGGGATTCATTGTGCCGGCGGTACATATCTCTGACAATTTGCGATTGAAGCCACGCGAGTATGTGGTGACGTTGCGCGGAACGGAACTGGCCCGCTGGCAGACCGAGGGCAACTGCGTGTTGGCGGTGAGCAGTGATCCGAAGGTGCGGGCGCTGCCGGGAGTGGAGACACGCGAACCTGCATTCGGCGTGCCGGCACGGTGGATCCAGCCGGGACTGGAAGAACAGGCGCTGGCTGCGGGCTACAGTGTGGTGGACCAGACGACGGTGATTGCGACGCATTTGGGCGAATTGATTCGGCGAAATGCATATGAACTTCTGGGTCGGCAGGAGACGAAACGATTGCTGGATGGGCTGAATGAGAGCCATCCAAAACTGGTGGAAGAACTGGTGCCCAAGCTGATGACGTTGGGTGAGATACAGAAAGGTCTGCAGCAGTTGTTGCGGGAAAGCGTATCGATTCGCGATCTAGGCGCAATTCTGGAGGTACTTACGGATGCGGCACAGGTCTCGAAAAATACGACGCATCTT
>CAIZGA010000457.1 GCA_903932385.1 uncultured Acidobacteriota bacterium | reverse complement strand
GGTGATGTCTGTTGTAGTGGCATAACGTTTGCCGGTGAGCGTATTGGTGGCCGTGATGGTGACACCGGGCAGTGGTGTGCCGGTCAGCTTCTGCGGAGGCGTGGCCACGTTCAGTTGTGCCGGGTTGCCGGCGACGATGGCGCCATGCAGTGTGCCACCCTGCGCGGCTGCAGGCGCTGGTGTTGCCGCTACGGCCGGAGTTGCTGGCGTCTGGGCATACATCGGCGAGGCGATGGCAATCGTCAACAATAGCCAGCGGGAAATCAACTGACGATGCGGCAAAGAATATTTCGCTGAGGACTTCACTGTCACATCCGCTCCTGAAACATGTGCGCGTTGGCCGGAAAAAACTCGGCAATTCGATAAGCGGGATACCCACGGCGCGCCCTCGACATACTGTGAGGACGCGCTCTACGGGTAATTTGCTAAGGTACGGCAGTTTGGTTCAGGTGATGCACTGGGTGAAGTGGGACGTTCGTTCTTTACATCTGATTTGCAACTTCAGAAAACGTTAGATGGAGCCGCCCGGGCGACGACCACCGAAGCCGGCCTGGGGTCCGCCGTATCCTGCGGGCTGACCGCCAGCGGTAACGTGGTCAGGAACAAAACTGTCTCCCTTGAGTGCACCGGTGGCGCTGATGTTGTCACCGACTTTGATGTCGGCCAGAGTGATTGGGTCAGGAGCTGCAGGTGCGCCGCCGCCACCACCGCCGCCGCGCTGCGGTGCGCGAACGAAGGACGTGGATGTATCTGCGGTGATTTTCTGGCTGACGCCGTCATTGCGCAAGACTGTGATGGTAGTGCCGTCAATGGCTGTCACTTTACCGGCGACCCATGTTTTGCCGAGGTTGGCTTCATTGGCGCGGAGTGCCGCGGCTAAATCGCCGGTCACATCGAGCACGATGCTGGCCTGCACAGTGTGAGCGGTATCGTCAATCTCTCCCATCGCGGTGATGACGTCATTCACCTTGATGTCGGAGGGATTGATTTCATCCGGCGGGGTACCGGCAGCGCCGCGGCGCATCAGGCGTGTATCGCCAGTGATGGTGATGGTGTAGCTGACACCGGCTTCATTTTTTGCAGTCACGCTAGTGGATGTGACAGCGGTGACCAGACCACTGAAGCGTGGGCCGCGCATGCCGCCGCCACCCTGTGCGCTGGAAACACTGCAGGCAATGCCTGCGAGAAAAATGAGAACAATAAGAGCACCCCGCAGTGCTGCGGTGGTTTTGGTGGAGTTCTGATGCATCTGCATAGACGATTTCCCCATTCTTTCTAGAAGCATCCGCCGCCAAACATGGCAGGATCTCGGCAGATTGCTGGTGGAGAGACGGAATCGAAGGGCGAAAAGATGCAGGTAGGAGTAGGAGAATTTGCCGGCGAACCTTGTAGGCAGCTTTGAAATTGCACAGAAAACTGTTCAAACGGGGGAAAGCAATGCTCAGGCGCGGGGGCGTTTGTAGGGGCCGGACTTGCCGCCGGATTTGGCATCGAGGCGCAGGTCCTGGATCACGATGGATTTATCCAGAGCCTTGCACATGTCATACAGGGTAAGCGCGGCGATGGCAGCTGCAGTGAGGGCTTCCATTTCAACACCGGTTGCAGCGGTGGTGGCCGCAGTGGCAGCAATAGCAATTCCGTCGCGTTTCTGGCGAAGCGTGACGTCCACAAAGCTGAGTGGCAGCGGATGGCAAAGCGGGATGAGTTCTGAAGTGCGTTTGGCGGCTTGGATGCCGGCGATGCGGGCGACCTCCAGGGGCGAACCTTTGGGATTATGCGGCAGCGCAGTGAGCACATGGCGCGGCAACGCAACAAAGGCAGAGGCTGTGGCTTCGCGGCGCGTTGACGGCTTGGCGGAGACATCCACCATGCGCGCACGGCCGGTGGCATCGTAATGGCTGAGAGTTGCGGGCGGCTTCGAATTTTTCTTAATGGCCATGTGTCTGTGTACAGCCTAACGCAAGAGTAGGCGGACAACCGCGCCGGCAGGCAGAGTTGTGCAATCCGGCGGCAATGCAAGGTAGGCGTTTGCGCGCGCGTTGGCGGATAAATCTCCGGAGCCTTGCCACGGGACGAGCCGCGCAGTGGGAGATTCGAAGTCAAAAGAAAAGTATGCGGGAAGGAATTTCTGTGTGCCGGGACGAACGCGAATCTCTTCTGCGAGTGTGGCCAGTGCAAAGCGCGGCGGTGCGGCTGCGCCACCAGAAAGTGCGGCGAGAAACGGCGCGACGAAAAGCAGATAACAGACATGCACGGAAACTGGATTGCCCGGCAGTCCAAAAAAATACAACGTGCGCGGTGATGTGTGCGATGGCGGTATGCGGCCGAAAACAACCGGTCGGCCCGGCTGCATGTTCACTCCGGTAAAGAAAAACTCTGCGTTGAGTTGCGAGAGCGCGGCTTCCACCAGATCGTAATCGCCGACTGAAACGCCGCCGGAGAGCAGCAACAAATTGGCATCGGAGGCGTGTGCAGATTGCAACGCAGCAACGATGGCATCGAGCGAATCGGGAAGAATCTGCTGCGCAATTGGAAGTGCGGCATGGGCAGAAATCATGGCGGCCAGTGCGGGTGCGTTGCTGTTGCGAATTTGTGCCGCGCCGGGATGACTGTGCGGCGGAACCAACTCATCTCCAGTAGAGAGGATGGCCACCCGCGGGCGGGCGTAGACCACCGGCGTGATGTGACCGCAAGCGGCAGCGAGTGCAATCTCTGCCGCAGAGATACGCGTACCGGCGGGAACCAGCGTGGCCCCGGCGAGAGCCTCGGCACCTTCAGGCACAATGTTTTCGCCGGCAGCCAGAGAGCGGTTGGGCGCGAGGGATAGAGTGTTTTGATTGCGAACAGAATGTTCTGACATCAGCACAGAGTTCGCCCCCGGCGGGACCGGCGCACCGGTCATGATGGCTACCGCCTGATTCGCGGCGAGCGGCTCGCGGTCTGCCGGCCAGATTTCTCCAGCACGAATGGTGCCTATGATTGTGACGGAACCGGTAGCGATGGACTCCGCCGTGACGGCAAAACCATCGCGCGTGGAACGGCGGAATGGAGGCAGGTTGCGGTCTGCAAGAATGGGCGCGGCCAGAGTGCGTTGCAGACTTTCTCCCAGCTGCACTTGTTCTGTGGCCGGTGCAGGCAAGGCCGCAGCATGCTCCAACACCTGCGATAGAGCGCGGGGAAATTCCAGCAGCGGAGATGGGGAAGTATCAGGCACTGCTGCTGATTGTAAATGCGGCGGAAAAGGAAACAGGCGATGCGGAGAGTATCCACATCGCCTGCGTGATTACGAACGGCAGATTTCTAGTGTTTGCCGGACTTGCCGAAGCTGGTCGTGATGGTCTCGCCGAAGCCAGCAAGAACACCTTTCACTTCTGCAGCAAACGGTCCATTGGGCGCATACTTCAGATAATTCTGGTAAGCCTCAATGCATCCCGGAGGTGCAGTCATCTTCTGCGTATTAGGGTCGACTGTAGAGTCGACCACCAGCGCCGATCCCTTCACGTAGTAAGCAATCGCGAAGGTCGGGTCTGCGGCAACGGTCTTGTCGGCTGCCACTACGGCACCGGCATAGTCTGCCTTCTGGTTCTTGTAATCCGTCTGTCCGGCCTTGTAGAGCGAGATTGCCTCATTGCTGTAATACGCTGCGGCAGAGCTGGGATTGGCTTTGGCTGCTGATTCATACGCGGTTGCAGCATCCGGCACCTTGCCCAGACTGGCGAGCGCTTCACCCAGAGAGTTGTATGCGGCACCGGCGGTGGCAGCGGAAGCCTTCTTGGAGGAATTGTTCAGGTCAATGGACTTCTGCAGAGCGGGCACAGCCTGATCATATTTCTTGGCACCCACATAGGCGGAGCCGAGTGTGAACCAGAGTACCGGCTCGTCCGGTTTTGCCTGCGTGGCCTGTGTCATCAGAGTGATGGCCTTTTCATAATCCGGCGGATTGGTTTTGGCCGGGTTCATGACGTCGCGCGCCTGCTGTAGCAACGCATTCAGGTTTTTCACCACGCCGTTCTGGGCAGCAATTGCGGCATTCTTTTTGCGGTATTCCTCAAGCGTCTTCTTGTCTTCTGCAGACATTTTGCTGAGATACTCTGCGCGGCTCATGTCGAAGTCGAGCTTGGTATCCACGCCAGCTTCAAACGTGATTTTGTCTGCGAAGTCGAGCGACTTATCGCCGCGGAAGACGATGACTGAGTACGTGCCAGCCGTGATGTTGGTCCCTTTGTAGTCACCGTTTGAATCTGTGTTGAAGGTGTAGAGGAAGCGGCTGCCCTTGTCGATGACGCCGGTGTCCTGGGTGAGCTTGATGACGCCGTCAGTGACGGGCATCTGTAGCGGGTCCTGTACGTGGCCGTGAATGCTTGCGACAGAGCCCCTGGACTGAGCGGAAACGGGAGCAACGGAAATCGCCAGTGCCAGCGCGAGGACCAGTGCAATTGCCACGGGTGAAGATGCAAGTACATGCGAGCGGAACAATCTCATGATGTTTCTCCTTAGCATCAACAACGGTAAATGGTGCGACGCATGCAATTCAAGTGCATCGCGATAAATTGTCAGTGGGCGGCGGATTCGGTGGGCAGGTGGTCGCGGTAGGTTGACCAGTGCGTGGTTAGCTCGGTGACCACGCGGTTGCCCACTCGCCAAGCCGCTTCCAGTGCCGGCAGGTAGGCAATGTAGCTGACAACCTTGGTTTCCGCCAGGCTTTGCGCGGCTGTCAGGCCGGTACGCTGTTGGTCAAAATTGCTGGCCGTACGCAGCACCAGCACTCGCCGCAGGTCCACTTTGCCGGCGCGGGCCAGCCAGGTAAGCGATTGCAGGGTGCCTGTGTCTTCCATGCCGCAGACGGTGTAATGGCCGGCACCGTTGGTCTGGTAACTGACCCAGTCGCTGGCCCATTGGCTCATCAGCTTGCCGTGCCAGAAGGTGGAGGCGGAGATTTCATCGCCGCGAATCACCGAGGGTGGCTGGTGTGCGGCGGCTCCTGCGAACTCCATACGGCGGGCGCGGAGCGTTGGGTTGTCATCGAGCGGCGTGTCTTTGGTCAATTGATAGGCCCAGTTCACCAGCTCCGGCGAAAGATGGAAGACGATGCCATTGTCGTCGGTGCGCGGCTGCTCGTATGGCATGGATTTACGCAGTGGCACGTAGCCGGTCGTCCAGCCAGCGGGAATTTCGCGGGAATCAATCTCATGCGCCAAATCGCCATCCACCAGCCATTCCGGCCAGACGGCAGAGCCGAGCGAGCCGCGTTCAGGATTGATGCCGGCGATTCCGGCCACCAGCCAATAGGCATGGGAGAGATCGAAGCGCGGATCGAGGCCCAGCGCCATTACCGTGGCTGTGGCGCGCGCCGTGGCCACGCCGGTCAATACGCCCAGAACGCCGTCGTCATTCATGCGCAGGTCATGATTGCCCTGCGGGAAGGGATAGATGTGGTTGAGGTGATTGCGTTCCACCCAGTACTGGTATTCGCCGGGAGTGTCGCCGGAATCCGCGCCGGCTTCAAACATGGCGAGGACGACTACTTTGACTTCAATCTTTTTTTCGGCAGCTTGCGCCTGCGCTGGTAGAGAGGTGGCGAACAAGGCGGCAATCGCCAGACAGAGTGCTGGAATTCGTGTGGGCATGTGTTATGGTAACGCGGCTGTTGTTGGATTCAATCTGGAAGGACTACAGGATTATCAGGAGCCCTTGGGAACGCCTGTCGAAAATCTACGCGAGAAGAATTCCTGAAACAGATTGCCGCCTGCGCCGCCGAGAATGCCGATGCCGAAATTTTCAAACATCAGACCGGCACCGTTGCGATTGGCGGCGGGGTAGTAATAGTTGGAGATGCCGCTGGCGGCCAAGCCACCAATCATGCCGGAGTAGTTCGGCTGCCAGCCGCGGTTGTCTCCCTTGCAGATGAATACATTGGCGATGGCATAGAGGAAGCGTGCCTTCACGGTACCGCTGCCTTTTACGTAGTAACGCGGGTCCTGATGTAACACCGCCGGCAGGATTGCATTGCTGAGGATGGATGCGGTGGTGAAGCTGGCCAGGTCTGCGCCGAAATATTTTGCGTAGCCCAGTGTGCCTTGTCCAAAACCGCTGTAGGAATTGGATGCCTGTTCAACTCCAGCCAGACCTGCCGTGAACGCGACGTTGACGGGGTCAAAATTGTAGCGGCTGGCCAGTTTGAATTTTTGTTTCGCATCGAGCGCAACTGCAGAGGGGTTGTACTCAACATAAAAATTTGGCACTACGCCGAGCACACGCTGATGCTCATCAATCTGCATCTGCTGCTCGGCGAGTTCATGTTCGGTCTCATGAACTATGACATTGGTGGTGGACGCAGGCAAAGCGAGCGCGATGGGGAACTGGCGAATTTCTCCCGGTTGCAGCGTTCCACTCTCTGAACTGGGCGCGAATCCTGCCGCTGTGACTTTGATGCTGAATTGGCCGGCGGCAACATTGGGAAAGTTGAATGTGCCGGCATTGTCCGTTGTTGTGCTAGAGCGATGCAAATCCGCTTGCAACAGCGTGACAGTCGCATTGGGAATGACGGCACCAAAGGCGTCTGTGATGGTGCCACGAACTGAGCCGGCGGATGGAGTTGTCGCAGGAGTTTGCCCGTGGCAGGTGGGCATGCCTGTAACCACGAGCATAGATATCGCAAGCAGGCATGAGGTGAAGCGACTGCGCATGAATAATGGTAACCCGCAGGCGCGGAAACTCAATCGCTGAACATTACGATTGCAGCGAAAATTCATCCAGTTGAAATTTTGCAGATTATTCGAAATACGTGGCAGTGGTGGTGTCGGTCTCAAATATGGTGCAGTCCTTCACCGTCACACGACCGGAGGTCATCTCCGCCAACTGCTTGTTGGTTTCCTGATAAAAATAGCGGGCAAGATTTTCTGCCGAGGGGTTCAGTTCCGTGAACGGCGGCAGGTCGTTAATCATGTTGTGGTCGAGATATTCGATCACCGGTCGCATGACCAGCTTCAACTGCTTGAAATCCAGCAGCAGGCCGGCTTCATCCAACTCGGCGCCGCGCAGCGTGACGCGCACCTTGTAGTTGTGGCCATGCGGGTT
>CAIZGA010000456.1 GCA_903932385.1 uncultured Acidobacteriota bacterium | reverse complement strand
GCGAAAGCAAAAGAAGAAGCAGATTCCTCCGCTGCGCTGCGGAATGACAACTTAAAAGCAAAGGCAGAGCGGTTCGCGCTGCGCGCGAATTTCCCACCCTTTCGCAAATGCGCGAAAGGATGGGGCAGCCGGCAGGGCAGCAGGGGCTAGGGGTTAGAAGTTCAACTGCAAGTCTTCGCGTTGCTTGGGATGACAGTGTAGAGGCGAAAGCAAAAGAAGAAGCAGATTCCTCCGCTGCGCTGCGGAATGACAACTTGAAAGCAAAGGCAGAATGGGTGGAGTTGGCGGGAGTACTTCCCATCCATGCGATGAAGCTGCATGGATTGGACATGACAACATAAATGCTGCTACTAAAAATGAATGGGGATTCGAGTTTTGCTCGGATCCCCATTGTTTTTAATTAGTGCGGATGTTTAAGTGGCGGTGAAGACGAGGTGGGTGTTCTTTAGGAACTCGGCGTGTTGGATGGAGTTTTCTTTGTGTTCTACGCCGTTGAGGGTGACGTGGTTGAGGAAGGCCCCCGGTTTGGCGGAGCGGGCTTCGATGCGGATTTCGCGGCCATCGGGATAGTGGATGACGGCTTCGGGGAAGAGCGGCGCGCCGAGCATCCACTCCGGCTTGCCCGGGCACATGGAATAAATGCCGAGTGAGCTGAGGACATACCAGGCGCCCATGGAGCCGGTGTCTTCATCGCCGCAGAAATTATCGACGGTGTAGAGCTCGTTGAGGACGCGGTGCGCCCAGTACTGGGTGCGGTCGCGACGGCCGGCGACGGAGAACATATAGAGCGCGTGGTGCGAGGGCTGGTTGGAGTGCGCGTACTGGCCGAAGTCGACGGCGGCCATCTCTGACATCTCGTGAATCTCGCGACCGTAGGAACCGATGTGGAAGGTGGGCGGCTGCGAGACGAGCTCTTCAAGATTGGCGAGGAAGGCGTCGCGGCCACCCATGGCCTCCATCAGACCGTGCGCGTCATGCAGGACGAAGAAGCGATATTGCCATGGGCCGCCTTCGACGTAGGGACCGCCCCACTCATATTGATCGAAAGGCTGGACCCACTGGCCGTTGGAATTTTTGCCGCGCAGGAAATGCGTGGCGGGATCGAAGACATTGCGCCAGTTCTGCGAGCGTTTTTCAAAGAGGGCGGCATCGTCCAGATGGCCGGCGGCGCGGGCGACTTGCGCGATGCAGAAATCGCCGTAAGCAGAGTCGAGAGTTTCTGCAAGGCCGCCGAGGACGAGGTCGCAGGGAATGAAGCCGAGTTTTTCATACTCGGCGACAGCGGGACGGCCGTAGCCGAGGCCGGGCGCGACGGGCGTGGTGGCGTGTTTTTTCAACGCGGCATAGGCGGCCTGCAAATCGAATCCTGTAATGCCTTTGGCAACGGCGTCGCCGAAGACGAAGTCGAGCGGGCTGCCGGTCATGCAGTTGCGATAGCCCGGGCAGGGGAATTGCGGGAACCAGCCGCCTTCTTTGTAGGCGTTGACCCATGCCTGCAGCATCTGCGAAAGACGTTCGGGGAAGAGCAGGGCCATCATGGGATACCAGGCGCGGTAGAGGTCCCAGTAGCCGTGGTCGGCGTACATGAAACCGGGTTCGACCTTGCCGCTGTAGACGCTCATGTGGACGATGTTGCCGTCGGCGTCCTGCTCATGCCAGACGCGGGGAAAGAGCAGGCCGCGATAGAGGGCGGAATAGAAGATGCGGTGTTGGGATTCCGTACCGCCGTTGATGCGAACGCGGCCGAGAGTTTGTTCCCAGATGGCGGCGGCTTCGGATTGAACCTGGTCAAAAGATTTCTGCGCGACTTCATGCGTGAGGTTGCGCGCGGCCTGGTCGTAAGAGATGAAGGAAGTGCCGACGCGGAGGGTGACGGGCTTGCCGGCCTGCGCGGCGAAATGCGCGACGGCGATGCTATGGCCGCGAATCGTTTTGACTTCGAAGGCGGTGATGGGCGAGTCGCAGCGAACGATGTAGTAAGCGGCAAAATCTTTTTGCACGCCGCCGCGGTTGGCGCGGGTGAGGGCGCGGATGGTACCGGTGGCGGCATCGAAGGTGGCTTCGGCGTTGTCGCCGGGAAGATCGATAAAGACGCCGGAGGGGCCTGCATCGGCAAAGGTGAAACGCATGACGGAGCAACGCTCGGTGGGTGCGAGTTCGAGGGTGCAGCGATAGCGCATGAGGCGGAGTTTGAGAGTGTGCGGGAGGATTTGCAATTCGCGGGCGCGGTAGGAGGAGGCGCGGTCTGCGGCGGCGGGGCCGGGAGTGCCGTTGAAGGGCATGAAGGTGGCGTTGCCGTAGTCGCCGAGCCAGGGGCTGAGTTGGTGAGTGCAGCGAATGCCCTGCAGGCGTTCATCATGCGGCTGAAAAAACCACGAGCCTGCGTCGCTGGATTGCAGCGCCCAGTGCGCCATGGCCCAGGGCACGGCGACGATGGGCAGCGTATTGCCGCGGGAGAAGAGGGAAGTGGAGTCCGTGCCTTGCAGGGGATTGACGAGATCTACGAGGCGGAGGTTGGCGAGGCGGAGGTTGGCGAGGCGGAGGTTGGCGGTGTTGTGCGCGGGGGATGGCGGCTTGGCGGCGGCGGGTTCTGCGACTGCGGTGAGTGAGGAAGCCAGAGCTGCGGCCCCGCCCAGTTTGAGGAAAGTACGTCTGCTTGCATCCACGCGCTTTTTCATCGTCAATCCTTGGGTGAAACTTGTTTGACTTCCATAGTAACGAGGCGCGGGAGGGGATGGCCAATTGGGTGGGGGAGATGGAATGCATATGAGTGCAGCCCCGCGCATGAGCGAGTTGAGAGAAAAATCCCAGCGGCAATTTTTATGAAGTGGAACGCGGATTATGGGACGACGTTGAAGGATTGCGATGTGAGTTGCTGGTTGCCGCTCCATAGCTGCAGGGTCCATTGGCCGGGAACGAGTTCCCAGTCATTATCGAAACTGTAATCGGAGTACAGCGTGGGACCGATTGCATTGGCGGTGAGGTCGGCTTCTGCGGTGAGCAGGGGAGCGGTGGAGTTGGGCGGACGGACGCCGGGCGGCGGGTAGAGCACGACGAGACGCAGCGGGACAGTGGCTCCGCTGGGGGAACCGAGCAAGGTGTAATGAAATCCGAAATGAACGCCGTGCTGCATTTTGACGGTGCGGGTCTGCTCGGCGAGGCGCACGTTGGAAATGTTATGCAGAGGAATGCCCTGCGGGGAGATGTTCTGCGTGGATGCGACGTCGGCGGTGTAGATGCCGTAGTCGAGGATTTTGATGCCGGTGAGCTGCGGGGATTGTGCCGCGGCGGCGAAGGTAAAGAAGAACAGGGCCAGCGAAGTTTTGAGGAACCGCATACTGCCTCCGATAACCGAGAGGATACGCCGCACAGATGCTGCGGGGAAATCTTACTAATAGGTATCACAGACGAATGGTCGGCAGAAGTTATTTAAAAGACACGGGCGAGGGGGTGGGAAAAGAATTGCCCCGCAGTTTGCTTCCCGGCTACGGGGGAGGCGGAGTGCGGGGCGGAAGCGATGCAGTAAAGGCAGGCAACTAAAACTTTGGCGATGAGCGCGCGGTTGGGCGCGGGTGAAGAGTATTTGAAGCCGAGCGCGGCTTGATTTGGTGCGACAAACGATGCGAAGTAATACGGCCTGCGGTGAACGAAAACAGTAACGGCGGTGAACAGTAATATGCATGACCGGCGATGAAGCTAGTCAATGAAATGAATGTAGAGGACGAAGAGGCGATTCGCGGTGACAGCGGTCACGGTTGAGGAGCAGGGTTCAGGGAGTTGGGGAAAGCAAATGAAGAAGTAGATTCCTCCGCTGCGCTGCGGAATGACAACTTGATAGCCAGAGCATCCGGATATTGGCACTGGTAAATCCCCATGCGGGTATGAAATCCACGTTGAAGTAGAAAGAAAAGCCCCATCCGAGCCGAAGCCGGGATGGGGCGGGTGATGCGATGAATGTTTTAACTCGAACTACATTTTGGCTCGAACTACATTTGCGTGAGGCGGACTACATGCCCATGTATTGAACGTGGATGTAGGCACCGGTCATGGAGTTGTAGAGGAGGTACCAGCCGGGATGGTCGGGGTCTTCATAGACGACGAAGTCATCGCCGCAGTTCCAGCACCAGTCGGAGAAGACAGACCAGTCCCAATCGGCAACGAAGAAGTAGCCGCCGCCGGGGAACCAGAACCAGTGGTGTTCGGCGTCGATGCGGGAGATGCCGTAGCGATGGTCGGGGCCGAAGTTGGCGAAGTGGCCATGCTCAAAGGGGTGGTCGATGTGGAAGCGGGGATCGTTGGGGGCTTCGTGACCGTACCAGGTGTCGTGATTGACGTGAGGTGTTTCATTGATGTGGCCGGTGGGGTAACGCTCGGCGTCGGAGCGGGTATTGGCGGGAGAAACCGGGCCGCCTTCGCCGCCCGGGCGGGCATTGTTGGAAGGTGTAGCGCGGGAGGGCGGTGGCGGGGGAACGTGTCCCTGGTTGGCGCGGGGAGTGCTGGCATTATGCGGGGCAGTGGCGGCGTTGTTGCTGGGAGCCGCATTGCGGGTGTTGCCGCGCTGAGCGGCCGCCGGCAGAACGAGCAAAAGCAGAGCAGCGGAGAGAAGAACGATGGACTTTTTCATTGCTGACCTCGGTTGAATTTTGATCCGGAAAAGCGGTGCAACCAAAAGCTTGCAGCGAACAAGAGACAGTGGGACGTATACGCTGCTGGCAGCCATCATACCGCAAATCCACGGGAGTGGACCTGCGGCATGAGGGCACGAGGGAAATGCGCGGGCTAGTGTTTGGCGAAGGCGCGGAGATAGATGACCAGATTCCAGACATCGGTGTCGGAAGCGCGGTCAGCGGTCTCCGGGGGCATCTTGGCAGCACCCAGGCCGCCGCCGTTGCGGATGATGTCAAACATCTGGCCGTCGGAAAGCGAGGCGAGAGTGGCGGATTGGGTCATGTCCGGAATGGTGGTCTGCATGGATTTGGCGATGTCGGTTTTGCCGTCGCCGTTATCGTTGTGGCACATGGCGCAGTCGGTGGTGTAGAGGAACTTGGCGCGGGCACGCGACTCGGCTGTGGGAGTGACGGGGTTTTTGGTGGTGGCGTGGGAAACAGCGGGCGTGGCCTGCGGAGAGCCGGCGGTGGCCGGGATGACGATGCAGGCATACAGCACAAAGGCAATGACAGGAACAAAGAGTACGAATGGCTTGCGCATAGATGGGTCCCCCCTCGGAAACGCGGCATGTGATTTAGAGCACAGGCAGCGTGTGGTTCATTAGTCGGGTGGAATTATAGGCCTGAGTGTCAAGGGTGGGCTGTAATGTTCGTCACAAGGTGCAAGGGGAAAAAGCAGGGGGACAGGGATGCTTCGCGGGAGTGGAGACGCGATCAGAATGACGGTTGTGGTGGGTGATGCGGATTAGACGGAATGCGGGACGGGTTTGCCTTTGTCGTTGAGGGCGATGCGGGCGGCCGGGGTGTGGTGGTCGTGGGTGAAGAGGACGAGCCACTGCTCTGGAATGGCGCGGGTGTAGAAGCGTTTGCGCTGTTCGATGCAGGTGAGCGGGTCGAGGTCGTAGCCCATGACCCAGGTGGAGTCGAGGTGGTTGGCGGTGGGGATGAGGTCGCTGACGTAGACGGCGTGGGGGGCGGCGGCACCGGAGAGTTGTGTGGGCGGGTGGATGTGAATCCCCAACATGGTGGCGGTGTGGCCCGGGTAACGCTCGACGGAGATGCCGGGGATGATTTCTTCAGTGTGGCCGAGCGGGGTGGAGAGCAGGGTCATCTGGCCGGAGGCGAGGAGCGGTTCGTAATTGTAGGCGAGGTAGCTGACGCGGTCGCGTTCGAGTTGCAGGCGGCCGTGGTCCACTTCTCCCTGATGCGCGAAGTAGCGGGCGTTGGGGAAGGTGGGCGTGAGGGAGCCATCGGGATGGAGGGTGGTGTTCCAGCCGCAGTGGTCGTAGTGCAGGTGCGAGTTGATGACGATGTCGACCGAAGCTGGGTCGAGGCCGGCGGCGGCGTAGGAATCCATGAGCAGGGATTGCGCGCCGTTGAAGGCGGTGATTTTTTCCGACTGCTTGTTGCCGACACCGGTTTCAATGACGACGGTGTGTTTGCCGGTGCGGACGATGACGGAGTTGAGGCCGAGCAGGATGCGGTTCTGCGGGTCGGCGGGCATGCGCTGGGACCAGAGCGGCTTGGGCACAACG
>CAIZGA010000455.1 GCA_903932385.1 uncultured Acidobacteriota bacterium | reverse complement strand
TCTCGACTTCCGTGCCGGTGCCATCGCCATCGTCTCCACATTTGTCGTGGCCTGCAGCGATGAATACCACCAGACATTTCTGCCCGGCCGTCAGGGTCTCTTCAGCGACGCACTGCTCGACACCGCCGGCGCCGTCACCTTCCACCTGCTGCTGTTGCTGACGCTGCAACTGCGCCGACGCAAAGCCTGAGTTCCTCTACACAAAATTCATCCGCACAAAAGTAAAGCGCGCCCATATCGGACGCGCTTTTCTTTTTCGATGCACCTGCATTGCAGGCGCGATGTTGTGAACAAATTACTCCTTGGCGTCGCCGCCTTCGGCTTCCATCTGCTTCTGCGCCTCTTCCAGTTTCTTGGCGCGGGCATCGGCACGCTTCTGGCGCTTTTCGTCCAGCAGCTTCTCGGCGCCCAGCAACTCGATGTACACCTTTTCGGCGTTATCGCCCTGCTGGAACCCGATGCGCGTGATGCGCAGGTAGCCGCCGTTGCGGTCACCATAGCGCGGGGCCACGGTCTCAAACAACCGTGTCACCGATTCGCGCGTCATCAGAAACGCGAGTGCCTGCCGGCGCGAGTGCAGATCGCCACGCTTGCCCAGGGTAATCATTTTTTCCACGTGCGGACGTGCCGCCTTCGCCTTGGCGACGGTGGTCTCAACGCGGTCTTCCAGAAGGATTGACGTTACCAGGTTGCGCAACAGTGCGCGGCGATGGCTGGTGTTTCGTCCGAGTTTGTATCCTGCATTGCGGTGACGCATGGCTTGTCTCTCTTCAAGTAAATTCGTGTTCGGTTCGGGCCGCCGTCGGTTTCTTTCAACTGGCGCCGGCCCTCTGCCGGTGTATCGTTAGAAGTTTTCCGTCTCGTTCTGCGGCAGGTCGAGGTCTTCGTCTTCATCCTCGTCCTCGTCGTCGTCATAGTGGCTGTAGCTCGCCGCTAATGTCGCCGCCGGCAGAATGCTGGTCGGCCCGGGAACAGCGTTGCCGTTCTCGTCAATGCGCATGCCGAGCGAGAGGCCCATCTGCGCCAGAATTTCCTTGATCTCGTTCAGCGACTTGCGGCCAAAATTCTTGGTCTTCAGCATCTCGGCTTCGGTCTTCTGCACCAGTTCGCCAATCGTCTGGATGTTGGCATTTTTCAGGCAGTTGTAGCTGCGGACTGAAAGTTCCAACTCTTCCACCGAACGGTTCAGGTTCTCGTTGCGGATCTGCGGGCGTCCATCTTCGCTGACGCTGGTGCCGTCAACCTCTTCTTCAAAGTTGATGAAGATGGTCATGTGGTCCTTCAGCAGCTTGGCAGCCAGGCCGATTGCGTCGGCCGGCAACACTGTGCCGTTGGTCCACACTTCCAGAGTCAGACGGTCATAGTCGGTGATCTGTCCAAGACGCGCTGCATCCACAATGTAGTTCACCTTGCGGACCGGCGAGTGAACGCTGTCCACCGGGATAAATCCCAGACCGAGGTCGGTGTCGAAGTTCTTGTCCGCAGAAACATAGCCGCGGCCGCGCTTCAACCGCATCTCCATGTCCAGCTTGCCGCCTTCGCTTACCGTGGCGATGTACACATCTTTGTCGAGAATTTCCACGTCCCCATCGGCTTCAATCATGCCGCTGGTCACAACGCCCGGCTTGTCGGCGCGCAGGTACAGCGCCTTCGGGCCTTCGCCGTTCAGCTTGAAGGGAATCTGCTTCAGGTTCAGCAGAATGTCGGTCGCATCTTCCACCACGCCCGTGATGGACTGGAACTCATGCAACACGCCTTCAATGCGCACCGCGGTCACGGCCGCTCCCTCAATCGAGGAAAGCATCACGCGACGTAGCGCGTTGCCCATCGTGGTGCCGAATCCGCGCTCAAAAGGCTGCGCGCTGAACTTGCCGTATTTTTCCGTGAGCGTCTCGGTTTCAACTGCAAGACGTTTCGGCTTTTGAAATCCTCT
>CAIZGA010000454.1 GCA_903932385.1 uncultured Acidobacteriota bacterium | reverse complement strand
TCGGCATGAACGGCGATGGGCTGGGTGAGCCACATGAAATGGATGCCTTCACGTTTTGCGTGGTCGAATTCAAAATCGAAGGCGGACATGTTGGGTTCAGTGCGGCGGTAGACGATGGTGACTTCTTCAGCGCCGATGCGCTTGGCGGCGAGTGCGGCGTCGATGGCGGTGTTGCCGGCGCCGACGACGACAACGTGGCGGCCGGTGACGGGGGCGTTGGTGGTCTTGTAGGTCTCGATAAATTTGAGGGCGTCGATGACGGAAGGGTGCGACTCGCCCGGGATTTTTAATTTGTGCATGGAGCCGAGGCCGACGCCGAGGAAGATGATGTCGTACTGCGATTCGAGGGCGATGAAGTCGGCATCGGTGGAGATGTTGACGCCGAAGTGGAACTCGACGCCGAGGTTGCGGATGAGGTCAATTTCATGGAGCGAGTCGGCGGTGCGGAGTTTGTATTCGGCGACGCCGTAGGTGTTGAGGCCGCCGGGGAGAGCGCGGGACTCATAGACGGTGACGGAGTAGCCGCGTTGGCGAAGTTCTGCCGCGCAGGCGAGCGATGCGGGACCGGCACCGATGCAGGCGATGCGCTGCGGGTGGGCGACGTCGGACTTCATGGGCAGGGGCGCGCCGGATGCATGGAAGGTCTCCATGGCGTGGCGTTGCAGCAGGCCGATCTCGATGGGTTGTTCGTTGTAGCGATGCAGGACGCAGGCGCCTTCGCAGAGGACGCTGACGGGGCAGACGCGGGAGCAACTGGCGGCGAGAATGTTGGCGTCGAGAATGGAGAGGGCGGAGCCGGCGAGGTTGCCGCTGGAAATTTTCTTGATGAAGCGGGGCACGTCGATGTGCGTGGGACAGGCGGCGGTGCAGGGCGCATCGAAACAGTTGAGGCAGCGGTTGGCTTCGACGAGGGCGGCCTGACGCGAAAGCGGCGGATGCAGATCGGCGAAGCGCTGCGCTACCTCTGGATGCTGCTCAAGATGGGATGGGTTCGGCACGGCAGGAATCTCCAACGATGCGAAAAGCCCGGGGCCGGCAGCGAGCGCCGGGTGAGTATTTGTTAAACGCAATCCGCGCCGGAGAGAAAAAGCGTCCGACGATGGGCTTGCGCTGTGAATGAGTTAACGAATATACGACGAGGCGCGGAGAAGTTCAACACGCGCGGGCGGCGTTAGTGGAGCGGCGGCGCGGAGGAGGGAATGGCGATGCCGGGGGCCGGGGGTGGGGCGACTTTGGTGCCGGGCATGAAGGTGACTTCTGAAGTGAATTTTCGGAAGTTGGAGTAGGTATCGACGATGATGCCGGTGCCGCTGTGTTCGCGGGTGCCGTTGTATTCAATGCGGGTGGAGGTCTGGTGCCAGACGTCTTTGATGAGCGACCAGTCATTGGTGACGATGGAGTCTTTGCCGTAGTCGCCCATGTCGCTGGAGAGGACCATGCGGGTGCGGTGGAAGAAATTATGCTGGCGGTCGACCCAGAAGGTGATGGATTTGGGCAGCGTGGTTTTTTCTTCCGGCAGAGGGGCGTAACGCTTGTACTTGGTGCGCGGGGGCGGGGGCGGAGCGACGATGGTTTCAGGCAGCAGCGTGCACTCGATGATGGTGTTGTCTTCGCCGGCGATTTTGCCACTGCCGTTGAAGCGGCAGGCGTAGTGCGTGGCGAGCTGGGCGGGGTCAAAGATGAGAGCGTTGCGGTCTGCGAGGGCCTGGATGCGCTGCTCGGGCGAGAGGGCGCGGATGCGGGTGAATTCGCGGTCGTAACGGGCC
>CAIZGA010000453.1 GCA_903932385.1 uncultured Acidobacteriota bacterium | reverse complement strand
GGCGAAAGGATGGGGCACCCGGCAAATTCGCGCCTAGTTGATTTGCTTCCAAACCTGTGGCGCATACACACAACCATCTGGGTAGTAGTCCGCGCCACGGGCATAGACCTCAATAGCACTCACTAAACGCCGCCCTGATTTTCTATTCCTGTACAGTTCAAAAGCTAGTCCAGTATCTCGCACTACCCAATACTCAAGATCGGCATTGCCGGTCATGGGACTGCTGCTGTGCAGCAATACATAATGCTTTCCCTCCGGATATTGATGTTTCACTTGGCCTTCAGATGCCCCAATATTCACTCCTTTATTCAACGAGAAGCTGGGCGTCATGACGGAAAACAGAACAATTTTTTGTTCTCTCGTGTAGACGTATATGCCCGTGGCTCCACGCTCGACATCGACCCAGTGAAAACCACCGATACCACAACTATCTATCGGGATATCTTCATCTGCGCCCGGGTGGGACGTAAACTTTTCTTTGAAGACTTCTAATGAGTCACCAAGAGAAACGCCACTGATTCCGTGGCCGGGATAAATCGCGCCATCGTTTAGACGGGATGGAGTTGATAGGACAAGCCCGATAAGAAACGTAAAAAGCAATGTCTTCATTTGGATACACCCATCGCTACACATACTTGATCAAAAGCAATCACCAGAGATTGGGCGGGTGGGCCACTCATTCCATATAAAGATACATCGGGTGCCGCATTCATCGGGCGGGTGGGGCACGGATAGGCCATTATTGGAAACGATACACGCTGGGCGTGGTAGGATAGAGTCTGCGCTCTGAGATTTGGTCGTGAGCGACGGTTTGGCCCGCAACAGTTGATACCCGAGCACGAGGAATCAGCAGATGGGCCGCTCAGTCTGGCACAGTTTGCCCAAGCCCCTTACAGCGTAACCACTAGAGTCTCCCGCCCGGGTGACGCCGCAGATTGTGTGCCGCGAGAGCGACATGTGAAGCGGATGCAAGCGCCGGGATGGCCGATTGGCCTGAGGCTGGATTCGATGTAATCCAGAAGATGGGAGTGTGGGGCCGGACGGCAGTGGCCGTGCGGCGAGAAGAGCAGAAGCAGGGCGGTACGATTTTGACCGGCGGCTGATGCGTGGAAGTTCCTGCGGGAGCGACCGTGCGGCAGCAGAGAATTCCCCGGCAAGGCCCGAGAGCTGTTCGCGCGTGTGGCAGATGCGGCCGCGAATTTCCGGAGCAGGAAGTTCGGCAGGCTGGTTCCGATGGGAACTGTACCGGCACTCCCTAACGCATTTTGATGGCAGGACGCGAGATCGCGGCGACGCGAAGGTGTGTCCACACACAGGCTGTGACTGACGGCGCCCAAAGGAAAACGGGTGCGCGGGCAGCAGGCCAGGAATGCATACTCATTTTGAAAAACGATTTTACGAACAGCAACAACGGCAACAACAATAACAACAGCAATCACAGCAACGGCGGCCGCAAGAAATTCAACAGCCCGTTTAAGAAGCGGAAGAGCGCCGGTGGATTCGGCAAGGCTTCTGGCGGACGCTCGGGTGGATTTGCGGCGCGCGGCAACAGCGGAGCGCGCGGCGGATTTGCAGCGCGCAGCAACAACGCACCGCGTGGCAATGATGACGCGATTGGCGTGAACCTGCCGAGCGCGCATACGGTGGAGAGCAACGGACGCGACTACAGCGATTACAGCGCAGTGGTGGCGGAGTACCAGAAGATTGTGAATCCGGAAGATGCAACGGTGGAGGCGCTGGCGAAATTTTCTCCGCATGCGCCGCAGGTTGTGACCGACGTGCCGATGCAGGCGACGGCGACGACGATGCCGACCGGACCGATTGAATTTTTCACGCAGCTGCCGCTATCGGTAACGCTGCAGTCTCGGCTGCACCTGAACAAATTTGCGACACCGACTCCGGTGCAGGCGGGCGCGATACCGCCGGCGCTGATGGGCCGCGATGTGCTGGCGACGGCGCAGACGGGCACGGGCAAGACGCTGAGCTTTCTGATTCCGATCATCGAACAGCTGCAGAAGACGCAGGGACAGGGCGCACATGCGCTGATCCTGCTGCCGACGCGCGAGTTGGCGATGCAGGTGGAGAAGAGCTTTCTTGCCATCCGCACGCACCAGAGCCACGGCGTTGCGTTGGTGGTGGGCGGCATGGCCGAGGGGCCGCAGTTGAAGGCGATGCGCACGGCGCGGGTGATTGTTGCGACTCCGGGACGGCTGGAAGATTTTCTGAAGCGCCGCCTGGCCAAGCTGGGCACGGTGAAGATGCTGGTGCTGGACGAAGTGGACCGCATGCTGGACATGGGATTCCAGCCGGCGATTGCACGCATTGCATCGCTGCTGCCGGAAGAACGGCAGACGCTTTGCTACTCTGCGACGCTGGATGCACCGATCCAGGACGTGGCGCGGAAGTATTTGCGCAATCCCGCGCGCGTGGAAATTGGCAGCGTGTTGAAGCCGTCAGAAAATGTGGAGCTGCGCACGTTTGAAGTGGAGCAGGACAAGAAGCACGCGCTGCTGGAGCATTTGCTGAATGCGGAGAAGGGCAGCTTTCTGGTGTTTGTGCGGACGAAGCACGGCGCGGACCGCGTGGCTCGTCGGCTGGAGAAGTCCGGCTGGTCGGCAACGCAGATCCACGGCGACCGTTCGCAGTCGCAACGCAACAATGCGCTGCGCAGCTTTGCAGAAGGACACCACCGCGTTTTGGTGGCGACCGATGTGGCGGCCCGCGGCCTGGACGTGAAGCACGTTGCACACGTGGTGAACTACGACATGCCGAAGCTGGCGGAAGACTTTGTCCACCGCGTGGGACGTACGGGACGCGCGCAGGCGAAGGGTGTGGCATCGACGTTTACGATTCCGCAGGAGAAGGGCGACATGCGGAAGATTGAACGCATGCTGGCCGTGAAGATGAAGAAGTTCCGCGTGAAGATGAACGGCGACGCAACGACGAACATTGCCGCAGCCATGTAAGTAACGAGCAGAATTAAAATGCCCCGCATCTGAAAAGATGTGGGGCATTTTGTTTTAAGAACTGCAGAAAAATATTCGCGGGAGATGGATGGAACCTTGGCT
>CAIZGA010000452.1 GCA_903932385.1 uncultured Acidobacteriota bacterium | reverse complement strand
TATTTTTTTACAGGCAAGCCATCGGCCTGCCTGTGGCAGCAAAATATATTGCGTCGTTCGGGCACCGTCCGGCGTCAGTATATGCAGGAGCGCCAGCCGCACGAGCAAGTGAGTGGCAGGCGCGGAAGTAAAGGGCGGCAACATCCCCGTGGGTTGGCGATGGCGGCATCGAGCCGGTATCGAGCGAATCCACTGCAGCCACTGGCAACAGCTTTCAACATCCCCGTTTCGGCAGATGGAAGACACGTTCTATTTCTGCAGGAACTGAAGGCGGAATCGATTGAGCGTACTGATTGCAGACCCCATGACGGCGGCGGCAGTGGCCCCGCAGGCTGGAACGGCGGAAGCCTGTTCCCTCGACAACTATCTCGCCATGCCGGACCACAGCATGGATGACCGCATCGCTGCGGCGCGAGAAAAGCTGGGTAACCAAACGGTTTTGCTGGGGCACCACTACCAGCGCGATGAAGTGATTCGCTTTGCCGATTTCACTGGCGACAGCTACAAACTTTCAAAAGCCGCTGCGGAAACCGACGCGCGGTACATTCTTTTTTGCGGCGTGCACTTCATGGCAGAGAGCGCGGACATTCTGGGCCGCGAGATTGCCGGTGGAGAACGCCAGCAGGTCATCCTGCCGGATTTGAATGCCGGCTGCTCGATGGCGGACATGGCGGAAATCGGCCAGGTGGAAGATTGCTGGGAGACCCTGGCGTCACTGGGCGCGGCGGGGAAAATATTGCCGCTGACGTATATGAATTCCAGCGCGGCCATCAAAGCCTTCTGCGGAGAACGCGGCGGGCTGGTGTGTACCAGTTCAAATGCGCGCGCGGCCTTTGAGTGGGCCTACCAGCGCGCGGAGAAGATTCTCTTTTTGCCGGACCAGCATCTGGGGCGCAACACGGCGTTTGCCATGGGCATCCCGATGAGCGAGATGGTGGTGTGGGACCCGTATCAGATCAACGGCGGCATCTCGCCGGATCGGCTGCGTGCGGCGAAGGTGGTTTTGTGGAAGGGACATTGTTCCGTACACCAGAGATTTTTGCCCGAGCATGTGGACAAGGTACGCGCGGAGAATCCGGGGATGCAGGTGATTGTGCATCCGGAGTGCAGGTGGGAAGTTTGCCAGAAGGCCGATGCGTTGGGTTCCACCGAGCGGCTGATTCAGATTATTGAAGAGGCGCCGGCAGGTTCCAGCTTTGCCGTAGGTACGGAGATTCATCTCGTCAATCGGCTGGGCAAGGAATTCGCGACCAAGGGCAAGCGGGTGATTACGCTGGACGGCACCGGTTGCCTGTGCACCACGATGTACCGCATCAGCCCGCAGCACCTGGCCTGGGCGCTGGAAAATCTGCTGCAGGGACGGGTTGTCAATCGTATCCGCGTGCGCGATGATGTGAGGCACTGGGCGCGTGTTGCGCTGGACCGGATGTTGGAGATTGGTGCATGAGTGAAACAAAAACATTCACGCTGGCCGAGGCACAGAACCTGCTGCCGGTGGTGGAGAGTCTGCTGCAGCGGGCGATTGACGCCAAGCAGGAGGCGCAGGTGATTGAGCGCGAGATGCAGGACCTGCACCAGAAGATTTTTCTGGCGGGCGGGATGCAGGTGGACGTGATTGCCGCGGCTCGCCGACGTGCCGAACAGACGGCGGCGCTGCGGCGTGCGCAGGATGCGGTGAATGAGCTGGACGCCATCGGCGTGCAGGTGAAGGACCTGGACAAAGGTCTGCTGGATTTTCCCTGCATGCTGGATGGGGAAGTAGTGCTGCTGTGCTGGAAGCTGGGCGAACCGGAGATTGCGCACTGGCACACGCTGGAGGCTGGTTTTCAGGGACGACAGCCGATTGACGAACGCTTCCAACGGCCACGCAAACAGCGGCCGAATTAATTTCGAAAATATCCACACATAAAAATTGATTGGCCCGGTGAGATTGAATCTTCATCGGGACGAATTATTTAAGCTGCGTTACGGTTTGCCGCCGGGGTTCCACTTTGG
>CAIZGA010000451.1 GCA_903932385.1 uncultured Acidobacteriota bacterium | reverse complement strand
CTGGCCATTTTGTGGGGCATTGTTCTGGGAGGATTGCTGCTGCGGGGGCTGGGCATTCTGCGGCTGGCCGTTCGGCTGCTCTGCGGCGCGGGTGCCTTTGCGTTTGCGGCGGCGGCGGCGGCGGCCCTGTCCGGGTTCGTGAGTGGCGGTCGATTCGCCGGTTGCCTGGTCCTGCGGTGGGGGCGCGGCGGAGGTTTCCGGCGCCTGGTACGAGTTCTGCTCTTCTGTCATGCGTGCACTTCCCGGTGCATTGCTGCCTGATGTTGCATGTTTCACGATCTGCTGGTGCCCGACGGGCGGAGACCAGATGCGTTGTGTTAGTCGAAAGCCCGGGTCCGTTTCAGCGTTTCGGCGGGCATTGGCGTTGCCGTTTCCTGTCTGATTTCCTGAGATTCCAGCGGTTCCACCTTACGTCTGGTGAACCAGCTGTCATCTACGTCGGAGTTATTTGGCCTTACCAGTCTGTATGGACCCGGGCTAACAATCTGCCCACGGCATCCACCTGCCGAAGCAGGCCTGGTTTTCTGTTAGTGCTTTGGCGGTCAAACTCCTGTGGCATCAGCGCAAGTTCATCAAAGTTCTGCTTGTCAGCCATTCGCCAATATCCACAATATCGGCAGCGTTCACAGCAGAGTGCTCACATTTGGTATTTTCTCTGCACGAATCAAAACATATCCTATGGAATTGCATTTCCTATGGGACCTGAATTGATTCAGTTTGCTGAGATACTGGCGAATCCGGGGGCCGGCAAATTCATGCTCTTTGGCACCGAACTTCAGCCGCTCTGGTGAGCCAACACAGATAGTATACGCCCTGCAGGGAGATGGCAAGCAAGGTTTTCCACCTGAGATGGCTGGGATTGTGGAAGTATTTGGGTGGCTTAAAGCGGCACAAAGTGGCTTAAAGCTGCTTAAAGCATCAAGGCCGTAGCGATTAGCCACGGCCCGATATGCTTTTTAGACTTCTAAGGGCCAGTCACTGGCCTCCCGAAATGGCTTTGAATCCTGGAGCCGGGCTATTACCCTGACCTGAGATTTTCTGCCTGGCGTCTGCTCCGGAAACCTGTCTGTGGCGGTTTCTCTGGATTGTCAGCTGCCTTTAATGCTTCCTACTGTTTTCTTACCCGCTTGTTACCCGTAAAGTACGTCACTGGCTTCGCTGTTACATAGAGCAATTCTCACACCAAAGTTGCAGTTTCATGTAATCAACAACTTGCAGGGATTGTTATATATAAAATTCCAGAAAACCGAAGATTACAGGGTGGCTTGGCTACTAAATTCCATATTCCGTAGCCGCTAACTCTGGCATTTGGGACAATAATGCGTTCCTCGGCCGCCGACGGTGGTGCGGCGGATGGGGGTCTTGCAGACGAGGCAGGGTTCGCCGGTGCGGAGGTATACGCGGTGCTCGAGCTGGAAGAAGCCGCGCACGCCGTCGGCGTCCACATAGTCGGAAACGGAGGAGCCACCGAGCGAGATGGCATTGCGCAGGACTTTTTGCAGCGCCAGGTGGAGGCGGTCGAGTTCGGCGCGGGTGAGGCGGCCGGCGTGGCGCAACGGACGGATGCCGGCGTGGAAGAGGGATTCATCTGCGTAGATATTGCCCACGCCGTGCAGGAGTTTCTGGTTGAGCAGGGCGGCTTTGATGGGCGTTTTGCGGCGGCGGAAGAGCGCGGCGAAATCAGTGGGGGAGATGGTGAGCGGCTCGCTGCCCGGCCCGGCGTAGCCCCCGGCGGGCACCACGCTGAGGCGGCCAAAGCGGCGCGGATCGACGAAGCGGATGTCGCGGCCATCTTCAAGATGCAGGATGGCATGGGTGTGCGGCGGGATGTCGGCGGCGGCGTCATTGACCAGCAGGCGGCCGGTCATGCCGAGGTGGATGAGGAACTCGGCTCCGGTATCGAGCTGCATGACGATGGTTTTGCCGACGCGATGCACACGCTGGATGCGGTGGCCGCTGACAGTGCGAACGATGAGCGGGCGCGGGGATTTGAACGGCTCGCGCTTGCTGCCCAGCCAGAGATCGCGGATGCGCTGGCCGCGAACGCGCGCGTCTACTCCGTTGGCAATGGTTTCTACTTCGGGCAGCTCAGGCATAAAATAAGCATAGTGGATGCAGAGGTTGCACCATGAAAACGAAACGCTTTATTCCTACTGGCAACCAAACCAAATGCTGCGGTGCAACTGAGATTCTTGTTAAGAGCAGAACTGGCAGGTACATCACCAGAAACTGTATAAAGTGCAACAAATATCATCAAGTCACGACTTCAGACCTGCATAAAATTGCTGACCTACAACAATTAAAATGTGAAGAATGCAGCGGTCAATTAATCGCTGGCCGCGGTGCTCCAAGCGGCTATCAATACCGTTGCAAACAGTGCAAGGCTATCTTTGACCTTCCCGTCATGCTCCCATTGTGGACGGATCTGAGCTAACAAAAAGATATTAACGACTGCTATGAGTTAAGGGCACGGCTTTAGCCGTGCCTTGCAAAGTCTGCTCAAATCGCGGCTTTAGCCGCTGAGGCTAATCTCAGCGGATCCATTGTCCACTGTCCACACGCTGATGAATATGCATATCGTGACTCCTGATCAGCCAATCCAGCACGGATCGGATTTTGATGAATGTAGTTCAATCGCGTCTGAAAATCAGCTTGGTTGCGAATCCTATGATCGATAAATCCCCTCTGCCAGACTTCCATCTTTATACCAAGCTCTTTTGATAGACGAAATGAAAATCCACCCTTGATGTACTGCATGGTTCGCTCCAGTGTGATGTCGAGCGGCGTGAGCAGTAAATGAACATGATCTGGCATTACAACGAATCCATGTAATAGAAAATGTTTGCGATAAGAGTTGAGTACATCCAGGAATAAATCTGCATTGCGTGTGACTTGAAAGATGCTCTTTTTATTCCAGCAGCCAGTGGTCACAAAGTATGTTCCAGGTGCGCTGGATCTCTTCGGGATGGACATGATCTGGCCTCAGCGGCTAAAGCCGCAAATCAAGTTCCGATAATACGGCATGGCTAAAGCCATGCCCTTAACTTATCTCCAAGTCTGTAAATTCATTCCAAGATAAGCAGAACTAGACGCAGTAACGGTGGCAGAATACTGCCTCGCGGGGTGCGGCTCACGGTAGAATGGTTATTTGGGCGTGGCTTTTTTGCTGGTATTGTCTGCCGCCCCTCGCAGCAAATGCTTCTGCTTCAAACGACCAATCCAAGCAAGCGACACAGAAGGAAATAACGTGAGCCAAGTGAAGAAGTCCGCCGTAGTACTGGGCGCCCAGTGGGGCGATGAAGGCAAGGGAAAAATTGTTGACGTGCTCTCGGAGCATTTCAACGTGGTGGCTCGCTATGCCGGCGGCCACAATGCCGGACACACCGTCATCATTCGCGGCAAAAAATTTGTATTACAGTTGATTCCCTGCGGCGTGCTGCGCCCGGGCTGCCGCGGCGTTATCGGCAATGGCGTGGTGCTGGACCCGATGGCCTTCCTGAGCGAAGTGCAGAAGCTGAAGGACGCCGGACTGCCGGTGGATGGACAGCTGTTCGTCTCCAACCGCGCGCAGGTGATTTTGCCCTACCACCGCATGATTGAGCTGGCGGCGGAGAACGCGCCCGGACGCACGAAGATTGGCACCACCAGCCGCGGCATTGGCCCGGCGTATGAAGACAAGATGCATCGCAACGGCCTGCGTGTGGTGGACCTGTTGAATCCTGCGCTGCTGCGCACCCACATTGAAAACGCCTGCCACGAGAAGAACACCATTGCGCGCGCGCTGTTTGGCACCGAGCCGCTGGACCCGAAAAGCATCTACGAAGAATATGCACGCGCGGCGGAGCTGGTGGCACCGTTTGTCACCGATACTTCCGTGCTGCTGAACAAGGCCATTGCCGCAGGCGAGAGCGTGATGTTTGAAGGCGCGCAGGGAGCGCTGCTGGATATCGACCACGGAACGTATCCGTTTGTGACGTCGAGCTCTGCCACCGCGGGCGGCGCTGTGACCGGCACCGGCGTTGGCCCAACGCAGATTGGCACCGTGATCGGAGTGACCAAGGCGTACGTGACACGCGTGGGCGAGGGGCCCTTCCCGACCGAGATCCACGACGAAACCGGCGAAGTACTGCGCGCGCGCGGCAACGAATACGGCGCAGTGACCGGGCGCCCGCGCCGCTGCGGCTGGCTGGACCTGCCGCTGCTGCGCTACTCCAACGCCATCAACGGCACCGAGTGGCTGGTGGTGACCAAGATGGACGTGCTGGACACGCTGGAAGAAATTCCCATCTGCACGGGATACAAATTGAACGGCAAATTGATTGATTACATTCCGGCGGACATTCGCGGGCTGGAGTCTGTGGAGCCGGTGTACACCAAGCTGAAGGGTTGGAACAGTTCCACCGAGGGCATCACGGAGTTCGACAAGCTGCCCAAGGTGGCGCAGGACTACCTGCACTTTGTGGAGCGCGAGACCGGCGCGAAGATTGGCATGGTTTCCACCGGGCCCGACCGCGAACAGACGATGACGCTGCCGGATTTTGCAGCAGTACTGAAGTAAGAACAAAACTTAACAATGATTGCAATGATGATTTTGATTTTTCCATCATGCTTTGCATCGCAGCCATCACTGCAAATCACCGTTAAGTATTTGAACTAGAGGAGCCAACATGATCAGCTTTAACGTGCGCATGGAATTTTCGCCTGATGACCGCAATGAAGTACGCGGCATCCTGGAAAAGCTGACTGCGGCTTCTCGGCAGGAGCCGGGCTGCGTGAGTTATGTGCCGCACTTCGTGAAAGGCGAGGAATGCACCGTGCTCATCTACGAGCAGTACAAGGATGATGACGCGCTGGAGTTCCACCGCAACACGCCGCACTTTGCGCAGTTTGCCATCGGCGGGCTGTACCAGTTGATGAAGCAACGCAGCATGGAAGAGCTGGAAGCGCTGGCGTAATTTTTCGCGGCATCATCGCGGCTCGCTGTGGCCGCTGCATTGCAGCACACCTAAAAATTTATTCCAGGGGCCGACGGCCTCGCGGTACTGGTGCGCCAGCACTCTCGACAACTGGTGGAGATGTGTGAGGTCGTGCACGGTCCAAGCGGCAATCAACTGCGACAACGTAACGGTGCCGAGTGCAGGATGCTGACCGCGCCGGTTGAAATCTTCCGGCTGCAAATTCCATGCGAGCAACTCGGCCAGGTTCTGCGAGCGCAATTGTACGAACTCATCCAGCAACTGCGCGATGGTTTTATTTTGCATTGCGTTGATGTGGCCACGGCGGTCGAAGGCCGCGAACGGCAGTGTATCGCCGGTTTGCAAAATCATTCGCGCACGCGGCATCCAGTTTGCCTGCTCGCCGTAAATCAAGTGGCCGAGAATTTCAAAGGCGTCCCATGTGTTTTCGCCTTCGTTGGCGCGGAGCCATGTGTCGGGCAGATTGCGCAGTTGCGCGTTGAGCGTTGCCGGAGTGCGGGACAACAGAGCGATGGAATCATTCAGTTGCTGCATCGAAGGATCCTCCAGCAATTTAAAATCACACCAACATTTTTACGAATGCATCTTCATCAATCACGGGCACGTTGAGTTCGCGCGCCTTGTCGAGTTTGCTGCCGGCTTCTTCTCCGGCGACTACGTAGCTGGTCTTTTTGCTGACGGAGCCGGAGACGCGGCCGCCGGCGGCTTCAATTTTTTCTTTGGCTTCATCGCGCGACATATTCGGCAGCGTGCCGGTGAGGACGAAGGTGAGGCCGGCCAATTTTTCTGTGCGGACTTTTTTCTCCGCGGTGAAGGTGAGGCCGGCCTTGCGCAGCGACTCAACCAGCTTGCGATTTTTTGCTTCGGAAAAAAATTCCACAATCGCCTGTGCGATGCGCGGGCCGACCTCCTGCACCTGCTCGAGATGCGCGGCGTCGGCGGCCATCAGGTCGTCCATGCTGCCGAAGTGTTCGGCGAGCAGCTCTGCAGTACGTTCTCCGACGAAGCGGATGCCGAGGCCGAAGAGCACGCGGTCAAGCGCGGCGGATTTCGATTTCTCAATTTCAGCGAGCAGGTTCTCGACCGACTTGGGGCCCATGCGTTCCAGCGTGAGGAGAAAATCGTTGTCGAGTTTGTAGAGATCGGCGATGCTGTGCACCTTGCCGCTCTCCAGCAGTTGCGCGACGACGGCTTCGCCGAGGCCTTCGATGTTCATCACGCCGCGCGAGGCAAAATGCAGCAGGCCTTCACGCAAACGCGCGGGGCAGGTGGCGTTGATGCAGCGCCAGTCGGCTTCGCCTTCTGCGCGGACAAGATGCGAATGGCATTCGGGACAATTTTTTGGAAAATGAATTTCACGTTTGCCGCGCGGGTGCGCCTTATCCACCACAACGCCGACAACTTTGGGGATGACGTCGCCGCCGCGTTCAACGGTGACGGTATCGCCGATGCGCAGAGCGGTGCCCTCGGGACCGAGACGGGCGATCTCATCCGCATTGTGCAACGTGGCGCGGCTGACGGTGGTGCCGCCGATGAAGACAGGCGCGAGCGCGGCAACGGGCGTGACTTTGCCGGTGCGGCCAACCTGGAAGAGAACATCCTCGAGCTGCGTGACGCCGGCGCGCGCGGGAAATTTGTAGGCGATGGCCCAGCGCGGAGCTTTGCCGGTGAAGCCGAGTTGCGCCTGCTGCGCGGCGGAGTCGACCTTGATGACGACGCCGTCAATTTCATACGCGAGCGAATCGCGCACAGCGTCGGCCTCGGCGATGAATTTCAGAATGCCATCCATCGTGCGTGTGGTGCTGCGGTTTTTGTTGACGCGGAAGCCGAGCGCGGCGAGAGCGTCGAGCGATTTGGATTGCTGCGGCAATAATTCTTCGCCGGCAAGCAGACCTTCACCATGCAACAAAAAATATGCGTAGTAGTCGAGGCGGCGTTGCGCCACGATGTTCGGCTCCAGCGTGCGGATGGTGCCGGCGGCCATGTTGCGCGGATTAGCGGCGGGCGGCAGGCCCTGCGCTTCGCGTTCCGCATTTAATTTAATGAACGAGGCCTGCGGCAGAATAATTTCGCCGCGAACTTCAAAGGTGGGCGGAACTTTTGCGGCCTTCAATTTTTTTGCCGGAACGCTGAGCGGAATCGAACGAACGGTGCGGACATTGGTGGTGACGTCTTCGCCGATGCTGCCGTCGCCGCGCGTGATGCCGCGAATGAGCTGCGCTGTGCCGTGCTTGTCGGGCGCGTACTGCAGCGCGAGTGACAGGCCGTCCATTTTAAATTCGCAAACAAAGTCGACGGTTTCATTTTCACCGAGCAAATCGCGGACGCGTTTTTCCCAGGCGCGGAGTTCGTCTTCGTTGTAGGCGTTGTCGAGCGAGAGCATGGGCCGCGAGTGCGCGACTTTGGCGAAACCCTCTTTCGGCTTGCCGCCGACACGCTGTGTGGGCGAGTCCGAAGTGAGCAACTCGGGATGCTCGGCCTCGAGCGCACGCAGTTCGTTCATCATGCGGTCGTATTCGGCGTCGGAGATTTCCGGCGCGTCCTGCACGTAGTAAAGATGCTCGTGGTGACGCAACTGCTCGCGCAGAGTTTCGATTCGCGTCGCGGGATTTGGCTTAGCGGCCATGCAGTGGATTATAAAGTCGAAGGCTGTATCCTTAGGCAACGTGGAACCTGTCACACATTTTTTGACCGGGGCATGCCTGGCGCGGAGCGGGTTGAACCGCAAGTCGGCGTACGTGACGCTGGCGATGACGCTGGCTGCTGAGGCGCCGGACCTCGACGTGCTGTGGTCGATGACCGGGCCGACGGCGGCGCTGGAATTTCATCGCGGCTGGACGCATACGCTGCTGGGCGCGCCGGTGATGGCGACGGCGACCTGCGGCGTGGTGTGGCTGTGGCACAAGTGGCGAAGTCGAAAAGGCACGGCGAAAATTGCAGCACCGCTGCGATGGGGTTGGCTGTGGAGTTGCGCGCTGCTGGCGTCGCTGAGCCACATCTTTCTGGACTACACGAACAATTACGGCGTGCGGCCGTTTGCTCCGTTCAATCCGCGATGGTATGAAGGCAGTTTTGTTTTCATCTTTGAGCCGCTGATTTTTGTGGCACTGCTGGCGGCGCTGGTGATGCCGTGGCTCTTCGGGCTGGCGGACCGCGAGATCGGCGTGAAGAACAATTTATTTCCCGGACGCAACTGGGCGATTGCCATGCTGGCGTTCATCGTACTGCTGTGGGGCTATCGCGCGGTGGAACATCATCGCGCTGCCGAGGACCTGATGCAGCACGAGTGGCCGGGCGAAGTGCTGCGCGTCTCGGCGAACCCGTACCCGATTACGCCGTGGAAGTGGCATGGCGTGGTGGAAACGTCGACAGCGTACATTGCGGCGACGGTGGACACACGCACCGATACGGTGACAAGCGATGCGGTGAGCGACACG
>CAIZGA010000450.1 GCA_903932385.1 uncultured Acidobacteriota bacterium | reverse complement strand
CTGATGGGCGCGGCCTGCGCCTTCCTCTTATTCCAATTCATCACGCTGTATCTGGCATGGCCCAAGCAAATGGCGCTGGGCATCGTCTCCATTATTCTGGCGATTCTGTTGAACCGCATGTCGAGCTCGCGGCTAATGACCATCGGGCTGATGATCATCTCCATGACGGCCACGCTCCGCTACGGCTGGTGGCGCATTCACACCGTGGTGGATTATGCGTCGGACGCGGCCAACCAGCACCTGACGGTGGACTGGATTTTCATGTTCCTGCTGCTGACGGCAGAGCTCTACACCATGTTGATTATGGTGCTGGGATATATGCAGACGGCACGGCCGCTGGGCCGCAAGCCGTTGCCATTGCCGGCCGACGATAAACTCTGGCCGCATGTGGACGTGCTGATTCCTTCTTACAATGAAGAACTTTCGCTGGTGCGGTACACTGTCCTGGCCGCCAACGCGATGGATTATCCGCCGGAGAAACTGCACGTCTACATTCTGGACGATGGCTCGCGCGCGGACTTTAAACAATTTGCCGCGGACGCCGGTGTGGGATATGTAACGCGGTTGGAACACAACCACGCCAAGGCCGGCAATATTAATCATGCGCTGACAAAAATGGACTCGCCCTTTGTGGCGATTTTCGATTGCGACCACGTTCCCACGCGAAGCTTTCTGCAGATGACGATGGGTTGGCTGCTGGCAGATAACACTCTGGCGATGCTGCAAACGCCGCACCACTTTTATTCGCCGGACCCGTTTGAACGCAACCTGCTGCAGTACAAAACCATTCCCAGCGAAGACGAACTTTTCTACGGCATTGTGCAGGACGGCAATGATTTGTGGGATGCCACATTTTTCTGCGGCTCCTGTGCGGTGCTGCGCCGCACGGCACTGGATGAAGTCGGCGGCATTGCGGTGGAGACGGTGACCGAAGACGCGCACACATCGCTGCGTATGCAGAAACTAGGCTGGGGCACGGCATACATCAACATTGCGCAGGCGGCGGGTTTGGCCACAGCAAAACTTTCTGCGCATGTGGGCCAGCGCGTTCGCTGGGCGCGCGGCATGATTCAGATCCTGCGCACCGATAATCCGCTCTTCGCTGGCAAAATGAAGTTGACGCAGCGGTTGTGCTACTTCAATGCGATGATGCACTTTATGTATGCGGTGCCGCGGTTGGTGTTTCTGCTGGCACCTCTGGTGTACATGCTGCTGGGCCGCGTGATTATCCCCGGCTACTGGGTGGCGATTGTGGCCTATGCAATGCCGCACCTGGTGCTGGCCAGCATGACCAACTCGCGTGTGCAGAGCCGCTATCGGCACTCCTTCTGGAATGAAATTTACGAGACGGTACTTTCGCCGTACATTCTTGGGCCAACCGTGTTGGCGATGATTAATCCAAAACTAGGAAAATTCAATGTGACCGACAAGGGCGAGACAATGGATGTATCGCGCTTTGACCGGCACATTGCGCGGCCAGTTATCTTTCTGCTGTTTCTGAATTTTCTGGGCGTGTGCATGGCGCCGTACAGAATGTTTGTGCTGGACCCGGAACATCGCGGCACGATTCTGATGAACTTATTTTGGGTGATGTTCAACGTGGTTATTCTGGGCGTGGCAGCTGCGGTTGCGTATGAGCATCGCCAGTTGCGCCACTCAGTGCGCATTGTCACCAAACTGACGGTCGTCATTCAACGGCAGGACGGAACCATTCTGACAGGTAAGACGATTGATATGTCGGTGGGCGGCGCATCCACGCGCATCAACATTGATGCCAGTTTTTTCCTGGGAGAGAAGCTGCGCATCCGCTTCCCCGAGCAGACGCAGGACGCTGAAATTACCGCAGTCGTCGTGGGCACCGGCAAGGATGGCGAACTGCGGCTGGAGTTTGATCTGGGAACTATTGCCGATCAGGAGACGTTGACGCGCGCGTTGTACTCGCGTGCCGACTCGTGGATCCGCAACATCGATTCGCTCGAAGCCGACCGCCCGCTCATCAGCTTGCTGCGTGTCTGCCGGTTGTCGGTCACTGGAATCTATCAGGTGCTGCGCGACATTATGCCCTTCACTGGTCAGAAGGCAGCCATGCTGCTGGTGCTGCTGCTGGGTTCGCTGCAGATGCACGGTCAGACCGCGAAGAAGCAGAAGATGTTTGCTCCGCCGGCAACAACAACAGCGGCAGCTCCGGCGAAGACAATCGCAGCAACGCCGAACGCTGCAACTCCACCGAACGCAACTGGAACGACGACTGCGACAGACGCAACGCCGGTGGGTTACAAGCAGAGCATCAGCCTGCACCAGATGGGACTGCAAAAACCCATCAGCATGTCCGGCCCGCATTCGTATTACTCGGCCTATTTCACGCTACCGTACACCGTGCTGACGCGCACCGCATCGCTGCAGATTGATTATCATTTTGCCGCCGGACTTTCTGCCGCATCAACTTCGCTAAAGGTGATGTTGAATGACACACTCTTTGCGACGCTGACGCCGACCGACACCGCAACCGGCACTGTGGTGACGTTGCCCATGCCGGCCGACCTGCTGCAGCGCAGCAACACCATCACGTTTGAGTTCACCGGCAACGGCGTTTTGTTGTCTGCCGAGCAGGCGCAGCGGCAGGCACTGGCCGTGATTGATGACACATCGGCAGTCACCATTACCGGCGACATGATTCCATTTCACAATGATTTGAGTTTGCTGCCGCTGCCGTTTTTTGATTCGGCCATACAGACGCCGACGACGATTCCTTTCGTCTTTCTCGCGCCGCCGGATGCAAAGATGTTGCAGGCCGCCGGTGCTGTGGCTTCATGGTTTGGCATTCTGGCCAGCTCCACGCCGGTACGTTTTCATGTGGTGATTGGAAAAATTCCAACCGGAAATGCAGTCGTATTCATGACCAACTCAGATCCGGAAGCGGCAACGCTGCAACTGCAGGGCGGCGGCGGCGGAGTGATTGCGTTACGTACAAATCCCAACGACGCCAATAGCAGTCTGCTGGTACTTTCCGGGAGCGATGAAGACGCTCTGCTGGCGGCAGCAGGCAGTCTCTCATTGCATCATGCAGCCAGTTCGACCGACCTGAACAGCAACGGCCCGCCGCAGGGCGATACCCTGCGTGTGACCGACTACAAACAACCGGCGTTGCGGCAGGTGGATGATGCACCGCGCTGGTTGCCGCCGTCGAAATCGGTGCCGCTGGGCAGCTTTAGTACGCCGCAGGCCATGCAGACCGACGGTTCACAGCCGATACCGATTTATTTCCGCGTTCCGCCGGACCAGTTCTACGGCGAGAAACAGAATCTTGCATTGCATCTCGGCTATCGCTACAACGCAGCGCCGCTGGCTGCTGGATCCATGCTGCGCATTTATCTGAATACGAAATTGATTACTGAAATTCCGCTGCTGCCGGGCTCGGACTTCAACGACCATGAGCGCTGGGTTGTCGTGCCGGTGGAGTTCATGCGCCCCTCCAGCAATACGTTGATGTTCAGTTATGACTTTAATCTGAAGACACAAAATGGCGGCGTGACGCCGTTTGGTTCTATCTTGAACTGGACCGCGCTCGATACCTCCGGCCTGCACTACTGGACGCGCATGCCGAACCTGGAATTGTTCGCCAATGCGGGATATCCCTTCACACGCTTTTCTGATCTGGCAGAGACCGTAGTGGTGATGCCGACGGTGCCGAGCGCAGAAGAGTTGGAACTGTATCTGCTGCTGATGAGCCACTGCGGCATGCAGACGGGAACGCCGGCGTTGCACGTCACCCTCTCCGGCCCGGAAACGATTCTGGAACACAACCGAGATTATCTGCTGCTGGGTACGGTGAAGGACCAGCCGGCATTTGCCGCGCTCGACGACCGGCTGCCAGTGACGTATGACGCGAACGGCATCCACGTAAAACAAAAAGACAGTATGCTGACGCCGATTGAACGCAAGTGGTCAGAGTGGATGAAGATGCTCGGGCCGCTGGACGTCATCAACATTGAGCCGCAGCCGCTGCCGAGCAATGACGGCGGCATGCCGGAGGTGATGGTGGAAGGGCTGCAGTCGCCCGACTCGCCCGGCAGAAGCATTGTGCTGCTGGAGTTGAAAGACAACGACTCGGTGGAGAAGTTTGCGGACGCATTTCTACCGCGTTCGCAATCCAGCGACCTGCACGGCAACGTGGCACTGTTGCGCAGCGGAATTTTTTCTTCGTACGATGTTGCGGGCGATGTGTATTTCATCGGCAACATCAGCTGGTATGAAGCCATGCGCATCTGGATGACGCAGTACTACTGGCTGCTGCTGATTGTGGCGATTCTGGCCAGCATGCTGCTGGCGGGCTGGTTCCTGGATTCGCTGGAACGGCTTGCGGAAGCGCGGCTGCGATTGGAAGAAGACGCCGACTAGCTGAGATCGATTCGCAGACAATAAGAAAGGCCCGCAAACATCGCGGGCCTTTGAGTTGGGACCAACCTCGTTGAGTAGCGTTAGAAGGCGAAGCTGAGCTGGGCGCGAATCGTACGGACGGAAGTTGCGCCGCCGCCGAAGATGCCGGTTGCCAGCTGCGTGGATTCGCCGAAGGTTGGCGAAACCAGCGTGCCGTTCGGCGGGCCAAGGTTCACTTCGTTGAAGATGTTCTGGCCAGCCACGCTGATGCCGATGGTGTACTTGTGGTCGTTGACGCGGGTAGCACCGCCACCGCCGCCACCACCACCGCCGCCACGGCCACCACCGCCACCGCCGCCGCCACGTGCACCGCCGCCACCGCCACCGCCGGGACCACCAACTCCGCCGGGACCACCGAGACCGCCGCCGGGGCCGCCAGGTCCACCCTGGCCATTCTGACCGCCCTGACCATTACGGCCGTTAGCTGTTGGGTTGTTGATCTTCGGACCGATGCCCCAGTTCTTGGCAACACGCAGGTTGGCTGTCAGAAGGTTCGGGCCGCGTCCCATGTTTACCGGAATGGGCGTGTAGGTCGAGCCGATGGAAGGAATCGCGAAGCAGCCGTAACGCGCAATCTCCGCTTCTGCTGCGGTGTTCGTGCTGGTAAAGCAATTGCCGGAGGTTCCGTATTCCGGACGATCGTTGAAATTGCCGTCCTGGTTGATATCCGATCCGGCAGTGATGTTGAAGGGCGCGCCGGACTGGTAGACGACAAACGGGCTCAGGCTGATTTTGTACGGCAGCGTGATATTGCCGATGAGGAAGATGCGGTTGCGAACATCGAAGGTTGCGCGACCGTAATCCTGCAGCAGGTTGTAGGGGTTGGAAGGTGAAGCTGCAGTCGACTTGGCATAGCTGAGCGAGTAGAACGTGGTCAGCGAAATGTTTTTGCCGGCGCGCACATTCAGATTGGCCATGATCTGGTTCTCTTTGAAGATGCCCTCTGAACTGAACTGGTTGTTGTAGTAGGTGGGGAGCGGGTTTTCCGTGCTGTAACCCAGCTGCTCTGTGTCGTACTGGTGCAGACCACGCGAGTGCAGATAGTTGACGGTGAAGGTTCCGATTTTTCCAACCTGGCGCTCCAGCGTCATTGCCGCCTGTTCCGTGGTGGCAGCGTGCAGGTTCGGCTGGATGTAGTTGTATGACGGCTTGGTGGTGCTGAGTGTACCGGTGACCGTACCTGTGTTGTTGCAGGTGCTGGCGTTGTAATTGCTGGTCAGGCAGTTCTCAGTAAAGCCGGCCGGGTTCAGGTACGTGGTGCCGATAAGACCGGTTGCCAAAGTGGTGTTGATGTTCTGGTGGATGGCTGTTTCCACATTGCCCATGTTGAAGCGGGTGTAGAAGAGTCCCCAGCCGGCGCGAAGAACGGTCTTGGGAGCAACCTTACCCTTGCCGCCGATGCCGTAGGAGATAGCCAGGCGCGGTGCAAAGTTCGATTGATTGGCAATGTTGTTCTGCGATTCCCAACGCAGGCCATAGCTCAACTTGACGGTGGGAGCGATGGTCCAGTCCGATTCTGCATAGAGGCCGGCATCATTCTGCATGGCCTTCACAACCGGGTTGCCGCTGACGGTGGAGTATTCGCTCGGTCCGCCGCAACCTTTGTAGCCGTCGGTGGTGGTGTAACCGGCAGGGCAGCTCGTGGCTGCCAGCGAGTGGTTCAGGTTGTAAAGCGTGATGGCATAGATGTCGATGCCCGGCACAGTTTTGCAGCCTGCGGGATTGGTAACGCAGTCGGTGGTGGAGTCATTCGCTGTCGGTGTTGTCTGGTTGTAGGTCTGCGGCGCAAAGGAGAACTGGCCGTTGAAGTTGTTGGTGGAGGCCGACGAGTCGCGATAGATGCGCAGGCGACCACCGAAACGGATGAAGTTCTTGGAGAGTGCAATCGATGTGTAGTCCTGGAACTCGTAGCGATCGGTGGCGTCGTTGATGGTGCCGCCGTTGCCGCCGCCGGTGAAACCACCGGAGACCGAGATGGTCGGAAACAGACTGATCGGCGCTGTGTTGCTGCGCTGGCGCAGGTACTGGAAGTGAACTTCGTTGACCATGTTCTGGTTCTTGCCCATGATCTGCGTGTCGCTAACCTGCAGTGCATGTTCCATGGAGAAGTTGTTGGTTCCCGTGGTGGGCAGGGACGAGCCGCCAACACCGCTGTTGCGTTCGGTGTTTTCTTCAAACTGGTAGCGGATGGAAAGTGTGTTGTTGTTTGTGACCAGATAATCAAAACGCGGCGCGATTTCTGTACGACGCTGCGGCACACCGAAGGCGAATGCGTAGGTGTCGTTGATGGTCAGCGTCGGGTCTGTGTAGTTCACAAATTCCGTGTTGATCAACGAGTTGGACTGAATGTTGCGGCGGCTGCCGGAAAGGAAGTACGACGACTTGCTGTTGACCGGGCCGCTGACGCTGCCGGTCCACTGCAATGTGTCATACGGCGGCTGCGAGGGCGCGAACGGGTTCGAGGTGTTCAACGCCTGCTGGTTGAAGTTGCCCAGAAACTGGCCGTGCAGCTTGTCGGTACCGGGCTTGGTGAAGATTTCAATACGGCCGTAACCGAGCTGGTCATACTGCGCCGAGAACGGGTTCTGGTTGATGCGGATTTCGCGGATGGCGTTCTTCGGCGGCAACTGGCCGGCGGTGAAACCGTCCACGTAAATCTGGCCACCGTTCGGTCCGGCAGAGGGACCGGCAAGTGCGGTCAACTCATTCTGCAATTCGTCGGGATCGTCAGAGAGTGCGTCGAGGTCCTTGCCCTTGATGACAATCGCGCTGGCGTTGTTGTCGGGGTTGGTGTCCAGCGAGGCACCGCCTGCATCGGCGGTGACTTCAACGTTCTGCTGCTGCGCCTGAATATCCAGCTTGAAATTCACTGAGAGCATCTGCCCGGTGGTGAGAACAATGCCTGTCTTAGTCTGCGGAGTGAATCCCTGCACGGAAACATTCAGCGTGTAGGTTCCGGCCGGCAGCGAATTAATCGAGAACGCGCCGAAGCCATCACCCTTGGTTTTGACGGTCTTGCCCGCAGGCGTGGTCGTCGTGATAAGGGCGTTGGGGATGACGGCGCCGTCGGGGTCAGTAATATGGCCGCGGATGGAGCCCGTTGCCTGCTGTGCGTACGTGGGGGTCGCAACCAGCAGACCCAGTACCAGCAGAATGCCCAGCGCGAAACGTTGTAGTGTACCTGGCTTAATCACGATTGTTCACTCCTCGAACACATCAAAGTCACAGTTTTCGAATTCATCAATATGGCAGATTATTGTCGTGCAAATCTGTTGTGGTGCAACTTTGCATCTTGTTAACGTTAGATGCGAAAACTCTGGTTGAAACTCATGGGATACAGTCGGGCAATTTACATGATTTGCCCTGTTAGGTGGACGCAGCGGTAGTGGGAAAAGTTTCGCTGGATAGGTATCTCTTCGATACCCCAATCACAATCTGTAGGACAAATTGCGTAGTCGATAAATACAGTCGCACCTATAGTTTAGTCGGCCTGCCGGGCCAATCGACCCACACTGCCTTTAAGTTACTGAAACTGGTTGAACAGGACGTGAATGTGGCGGCAGATAGGCGCAACATTCAGGGTTCTCAGACCGAGGCATAATCTTCGCGGTAGGGAGTGAAAATATCCAGCACTTCCGAGGGCTGATGTGCGCGGGCCTGGTGCTCCACATTGCCGGGAACCAGAAAACAATCGCCGGCTTTGGCTTCCACGCTGCCGCCGGGATATTCAAATGTGATGTGACCGCTGACGATGTACACCATCTGTTCATGCGGATGCGAATGCCGCGCGCCAACCCATCCGGCTTCCATCTTGTGCCGCACCAGCATCATCGCCGGAGAGAAAGACATCACCTGGCGACG
>CAIZGA010000449.1 GCA_903932385.1 uncultured Acidobacteriota bacterium | reverse complement strand
GCCGGTGCTGGTTATCAGCGGCCTGGAAGAAGCCGCAACCGAATACGCCGACCTCGATGTTCACTTCCGCGTAAAGCCGCTGCCGCCGCATGATCTGCTGGCGCTGGTGGAGCAGATTGTGGGCAAGGCCGCCAACTGAGGGCAAAAAGGAGCTGTGATCTATATCACTTGCTACCCCACCCCCACTTTGAAACAATCGAGTTGCCAATATGAATCCCACTCCTGCTGCAACGATTGACTCGGTCCTTGGAAACTTTTCCCTGCTGCTTGCCCTAGTGCTGGCCGGCTACAACCTGATCTTCGGTGCCATTTCACTCCGGCTGATCGCTACCGGCGCGCGAACCCGCGTGCATCCGGTGCGTGTGCTGGAGACGGCACGTCGAGCGGGTATTGCCTGTTTTCTGGCAGTAACGGTGGCGGCGGGCTGTCTGGTGTATGCCTCCTTTACCGGCGACTACACGGTTTCCTACATCCTGCACCACACCAACAATGCTTTGTCGGGCGCGTACAAGTTTTCGGCCCTCTGGTCCGGGCAAGAGGGATCCCTGCTGCTGTGGGCCTGGCTGCTGGCGGCCTACGGTTTTGCATTGCGTCTGGCGCACAAGCGCGACCCGCTGCTGACGGGCTATGCCTCCACCATCCTCTCAGCGATTCAGGTCTTCTTCCTGCTGCTGCTGGTTTTTGAGGCCCCGCCGTTTGCCATACAGGCAGGCCCGGTGGCTACCGACGGTTTCGGCCTGAACCCGCTGCTGCAATATGCCGAGATGGTGATACATCCCCCGATGCTGTACCTCGGCTATGTGGGATTCAGCGTGCCGTTTGCCTTTGCACTGGGCGCGTTGATGATGCGTTATCCCGGTGAGAAATGGATCCGCGTCACCCGCATCTGGACCATGATTACCTGGCTCTTCCTCACCTTCGGTATCGCGCTGGGCATGCACTGGGCCTACAACGTGTTGGGCTGGGGCGGCTACTGGGGTTGGGACCCGGTGGAAAATGCATCGTTGCTGCCATGGCTGAGTGCCACTGCATTTCTGCACTCCGTGATGATGCAGGAGAAGCGCGGCATGATGAAGAGCTGGAACATCTGGCTCATCTTCATCACTTTCTTCCTCTCGATTCTCGGCACCCTGCTGACGCGTTCCGGCGTGGTCAGCAGCGTTCACGCCTTCGCGGAGTCATCCATCGGCGGCTGGTTCACAGCCTTCCTGGTCATCGCGATTGGCGTCTGCCTGTTTACGTATCTGCTGCAACGCAGTCATCTCTACAGCGAACACAAGCTGGAATCGCTGGCATCGCGCGAGTCGAGTTTCCTGTTCAACAACCTGCTCTTCCTCGGCGCATGTTTTGCGATTCTCTGGGGCACGCTCTTCCCGGTCATCTCGGAATATGTAACCGGCTCGAAGGTCACCATCAGCACCCCTTGGTATGACCGCGTGGTGCTGCCGATTGGTCTGGGTCTGCTGTTCCTGATGGGCATTGGACCGCTGCTGCCGTGGCGTTCCACTTCCCTGCAATCGGTCCGGCGCAATTTGATTCTGCCGGGTCTGGCCACATTGGCTGTTGCTATTTCGATGATGGCTTTTGGCATGAAGCCGTGGGCGGACCAGTCTTCGTTCTTCTCCATCGTTGCCTTCTCGGTCGGCGCGGGCTGCATCGTTGCCATCTTCACGGAATTCCAGCGCGGCGTGGTCGTACTGCACAAACAGACCGGCAAGAACTATTTCACTTCGCTGATACTGTTGGCGCGGCGTAATCCACGGCGCTATGGCGGATATCTGGTTCACTTCGGCATCGTTGTGCTGTTCATCGGCATTGCCGGCGGCGCATTCAATCAGGAAGCCGAACAGACGATGAACACCGGCGACTCGGTGAATATCGGCGGCTACAAAGTTGTCTACCAGAACATGACGCAGGACTCGAACGACAACTACCAGAGTGATTTCGCCCTGCTGGACCTGTACAAAAACGGCAAGAAGATTGCCTCGCTGGCACCGGAACGGCGTCTGTATCTGGCCACCGACCAGCCTTCGACCATCGTTGCCAACCACTCCACTCTGGCCAGCGATTTGTACATCATCTACGCCGGTAAAGATTCTGACGGACAGCCGGTGATTCGCATCCTGCTGCATCCGCTCATCAACTGGATTTGGATTGGTGTGCTGATTGTTCTGCTGGGTACGGCGCTGGCAATTGTTCCTGAATACAAAGGAGCGCTGCCGAAAGCCGCAGCCAAACCGGAAGGGAGCGCGGCATGATGAAGAAAATCTTCGGCAAAGAACTATTGCGCTTGTGGATGCAGATGTGTGCGGTCTGCCTGCTGGTGATTTTTGCCGCCGGTGCGGGAAACTCCTCGGACCGCTTCAATGACCTGGGCCACAAACTGATGTGCACCTGCGGCTGCAGCCAGGTGTTGCTGGAGTGCAACCATCTCGGCTGTCAGTCGCTGGCCGACATGAGCACCCAGCTGCACACCGCCATCGCGAATGGCGATACCGATACTGTCATTCTGGATGCATTTGCGGCGAAGTACGGCCCCACGGTGTTTTCCACGCCACGTGGCGGCGGCTTCAACCGTATGGCATGGATTGTTCCGCCGGTCGTGATTCTGCTGGCCGCGCTGCTCTCTGCCCTGCTGATTCGCCGCTGGCGCATGCGTGACGTTCCCGCGCCGGCTTCCGCACCCACACCGGATACAGATGCGATGCGTGCGCGCATCCGCAAGGACACGGAGGACTTTCTATGAGCGCTTTTCTGGTTTGTGCCATTCTCTTGATACTCTGCTTTGCCTATACCTTCTGGCCTACGGGACAGTTGCTGGTGCAGCGCAATAAATCCCAGCTCGAGTTTCTGCATGAGCGCAAGGATGTGGTCTACGACAACCTGCGCGACCTGAACTTTGAGTTTCGCGCCGGAAAATATCCTGAAGCGGACTACAACGCACAGCGCGCCACGCTGGAAGATGAAGCGGCGGAACTGCTGCGCAAGATTGATATTCTGGCGGCGAAAGACCCAGCCGCTGCCGCTGCCCTGAAGACCAGCGCACGATAACGACACCCACAGCAGCACAAACAAAACGATTGGTGATATCCGATATGCAAGCAACTCAAACAATCCGCAGCAGAGCCGCACGTCTGGCGCTGATGACCCTCTTCACTTTTGCCATGACGATGGGCGCATCGGCCGCTACACTCTCCGGCACCGTCAACAACAAGACCACCGGCAAGCCTTCATCGGGTGACACGGTGGCCGTGGTGAACCTGGCCAAAGGCATGGACGATATCGGCACCACAACCACTGACTCCCACGGCAAGTACAAGCTGAATGTTCCTGACGGCGGCCAGTTTCTGCTGCACGCCACGCACAACGGCGCGGATTATTTCCAGCGCGTGCCTCCGGGCAGCAGCGGCGTGGATTTGGATGTCTACGACGTGGCCACGCATGTGGATGGCGTTGCCGGCGAAGCCATCATCGTTCGCGTGGAAACCGATCCTGTCGGCAAGTCGCTCAACATGGGCATGAACTTCTTCATCAACAATGCATCCAACCCGCAGCGCACGCAGTTCGGCGGCAACACGTATGACTTTTATCTGCCCAAAGGGGCCATCATCGTGGAGACGCTGGCCAACGGCCCGGGCGGCATGCCGGTGACCGCACCCATCACCACGCTGGATAAAAACAGCGGCCACTACGCCTTCACCTTTCCCATTCGTCCCG
>CAIZGA010000448.1 GCA_903932385.1 uncultured Acidobacteriota bacterium | reverse complement strand
CCGCCGGCCACTTCGCGGATTTCCATGCCGCGCTCATTGTTGGCGTAATCGGCGATGAGCTCCACCACCTGAAGGCGGATAATTTCGCGCAGCTTGCGATCTTTTTCGCGCGCGGCTTTTTTCTCGGCTGCGGCGGTGTCGTCAGAGGCTGCCTCAGCGGTATCAGCCGGTGCGGGAGCTTCGGGCTGGGCCTCTGCGGGCGCGGGCTCTACGGCTTGCGACTCTTCTGCCGCAGGCGCCTGCTCCAGCAGGGGTGCGGCATCTTCGGCCAGCAACTGGGCCAGTTGGGCCAATGTGACCGGTTCTTCTGCGGCGTAGATAACTGCTTCAATTCTGGACTTCAAACTCATTCGTTCTGCCTGTGTGCTGCTGTGGGGTACGGGTGCCTCTATATGCGCCATTGGATCATTCCGCGGCGCTGATGTTAAACATAATGGCGACATCGTGCATCCCTGACAGTTAAGTTTACTTGAGATTCATGCGGCTGACCGGAGAAGAGCGGGCGGCGGGAGCACTAGCGTAGGAAAACGCAGCACAAATAAAAAGCCCCGGTGGTTAGCCCGGGGCGGGGAGGTGGAATCGAACTACATGTGGATGACGTTGCGCAGCAGCCAGAAGAGGCTGCCAGAGAGCAGCGCCGCGGCTGGCAGGGTGAATACCCATGCCATGGCGATGCTGCGGATGGTGCTCCACTGCAGACCCGCTCCGCTGCTGGTCATGGTACCGGCAATGCCGGAGGAAAACACATGGGTGGTACTGACCGGCAGACCGAAGCGCGCCGCTCCCAGAATGGTGGCATAGGCCACAATCTGCGCTGCCGCTCCCTGTGCATAGTTCAGGTGTTTCTTGCCGATTTTTTCTCCAACGGTGATGACGATTCGCTTCCAGCCGACCATGGTGCCGAGGCCAAGCGCCAGAGCCACCACCACTTTTACCCAGGTTGGGATGAACTTCGTGGCGCGGTCCAGATGATCAATAAATTTCTGCAGCGCAGTCTGCTCCTGCGTGGAAAATCCAGCGGGGTTCGAGCGCATTTCAAGACGCAGCGCTTCCCCAGCCAGATACATCTGGTTGCGCACGTTCGGTTGCTGAGTGGGCGGCACATTGCCCAGAGTCTTGTAGAGCAGCACTTCTGCCTGAATCTGCGCGGAAAGATTGCGCAGAGCCGGCAGAGTCTGTGGCGTCCACTGCTGTGTTTGCAGATAGCGCGTGACTTCCGCGCGTGCGTCGCCGGTGAAGATCTGCCGGGCCGAGTGGTTGTCGAAGATGTGAATGGCCTGTTCCGATGCGGCGTAGTAATCCTGCACCTGATTGACGCCAATGGCGTGGTTGAGCGAATAAGCCGTAGGCGCGGTGCCGATGAGGATGAGCATGATGAGCCCCAGCCCCTTTTGTCCGTCGTTGGAGCCGTGCGCGTAGCTGACGCCGGTACAGGTGAGGATGAGCAGGCAGCGGATCCAGAACGGCGGCGGCTTGGTCCCTTCCGGGGCGCGATACAACTGCGGGTCGCGCAGCACCAGTTTGAAGATCAGCAGCAACAGTGCGGCACCAGTAAAGCCGATGACCGGGGAAATCATCAGAGTTTTAAAAACTTTCATGACCTGCGCCCAGTCCAAACCGCTGACGCCATTTTTCCCAGCGATTATCTGGCTGGCGATGCCGACGCCGATGATGGAACCAATCATGGTATGCGAACTGGAAGCCGGCAGGCCGAGAAACCATGTGCCTAGGTTCCAGAGGATGGCTGAAATCAGCAGGGCAAAGACCATGGCAAAGCCGATGCGATGGCCAACCTGCAGAATCAGATCCACCGGCAGCAGAGTGATGATGGTGAAGGCCACGGCGCCACTGGAGGCAAGAACGCCAATCAGGTTCCAGATGCCAGACCAGACGACAGCAACTTCTGGCGGCAGTGAATAGGTGTAGATGACCGTAGCCACGGCATTGGCCGTGTCGTGGAAGCCGTTGACAAACTCAAAGCCAAGAGCAATCAACAGCGCCAGAGCCAGCAGCACGTAGCTGCTGTGGCTGACAATTTCCGTACTGGCAATGTCGTTAGACAGGTGGATGCCAGCGTAGAAAATTCCACCCAGCAGCACCGTGATGAAGATG
>CAIZGA010000447.1 GCA_903932385.1 uncultured Acidobacteriota bacterium | reverse complement strand
CTGCGCGGCCTGCAGCTTTTCGCCGGCCTGGCCACTTTTATGACGGCCTGCTCCTTCGGCGCGTGGGCCAACGTCAGTTTTGCGGACTCGTTGCTGCACGCCGGGGCCAGTTGGTATCTCGCCGGCCTCGCCGGCATGGTGCTCAGCGCGGTGTGGAATTATTCCGTCAGCAACCTCTTTACCTGGCAGCGCCGCCAAAAGCGCCGCTAGCTCGTTCCAGCCTCCACCCCCAGATTGCCTTCCCGCCCTCGCCTGCATATACTGGCTGCGTAAGCCGTATCCAGACAGAGTTCCACGGCTTGCAATGTACGTAGACTTCAAACCTGCAGCGAGGTGTGCCTTCAGCAGAGTTTTTGAAGACCCACGGACACATGTACCGCCACAGCAGACCAACGCATGGCGGGCGGTGGTTCGCGTGCTGCGAAGTAGCCGCACCGCTGAGTTCCTCCGCACCCCCATCGACGACATCAGCTCCGTCCTGTTCCCTGCACCCTGCCGCGTCTGCGCGGGTCCCCTGCTGCGTTTGAGCGCAGCCCCTGTCTGCGAGTCTTGCCTCGCGCAAATCGTTTCGCAAACTTCCTCGCCAACGGCATCCCCCCTCTGCCCGCTTTGCGGCGAAATTCTCACCATGGAAGACTGGCAGCCTGCCGCACAAGCCGTCTGCCAGAGCTGCCGCGTTATGCCACCGCCGTATGTTTGCGCCGTCTCCTGGGCATCATATGAAGGCAACGTCCGCTCCACTCTGCACCTGCTGAAGTTTGAAGGCCTGCGCAGCGTTGCCGCGCCGCTGGGCAAAATGCTCGCCTCTGCCATCGCCGAACTCCACTCCGGTGCGCCGCGCCAGATGACCGTCATCGCCGTGCCGCTGCATCCCACACGAGTTCGCCAGCGCGGCTACAACCAGTCCATCCTGCTGGCCGACCATGCACTGCGACAACTACACAATCGCTTCCCCGACTGGCAACTCACTGCGGCACACCATCTGCTCACTCGCCGCCGCGCCACAGAAATTCTTTTCCCGCTAACGCCGGAGTCACGCCGCAAGATGCTCGACGGTGCCTTCCGCTGTAGTGACCCAGCCGCCATCGCCGGAAAAAACATCCTATTGATTGACGACATCATGACCACAGGTGCTACCGTCTGCGAATGCACCAAGACATTACTCGCAGCCGGTGCCGCCTCGGTCCACGTAGCCACGTTGGCCCGTGCCCAGCGTGAATCCAGCATTCGCTGGAACGGAAAGATTTCGCAGCAAGAGACGCAACATCCAGGCACACGTCAAGTCCACTGAAGGAGGCAGGAGTAGATACATGGTGCATGCGGCAAAACATTTTCCCTCGGTTCGTCGTCACGTCAGCATCCCGGATCCGGCAGAATCGCGCACGCGCGGCTCCTCGCCCCTGCAAACACCGGTGCTGGTGCTCAATGCCTCGTATGAACCCATCAATATCTGCGGTGCCCGTCGTGCTCTCGTGCTGGTGCTCAAGGGAGTGGCACGCACGGAAGAGGAACAGGGGTCCACGTTGCATGCCGCGCGCGTTGTCGTCCCCATGCCGTCGGTCATCCGCCTGCTGGAGTATCGCCGCATCCCGCACCAGACCCGCGCCCTCTCGCGTAAAAACATTTTGCTGCGTGACCGCAACACCTGCCAGTACTGTGGCATCATTCTCACCTCCAGCGAGCTCACGCTGGACCACGTCATCCCACGCAGCCGTGGCGGCTCGTCCAGTTGGGAAAATCTTGTCGCCTGCTGCCACACCTGCAACCGTCGCAAAGGCAACCAACTTCTGCATGAATTAAAAGAAATGACGCTGGCCCGCGAGCCGCGTCCCTTCACCCTGCACACCAGCCGTCACATCATGCGGATGATTGGTTCGGCATCGCCCGCCTGGCGCCGCTACTTATATTTCGAGAATTAACACAGCTTATACTGGATGCATGGCCCGTGAACTTTCCCGCTCCACTCAGTTGCAGCAGCGCGCAGAGCGCTACTTTCCCGGCGGCGTAAATTCGCCGGTTCGCGCCTTTCGCGCCGTCGGCGGCAATCCGCCCTTCATCACCCGCGCAGAAGGCGCATGGCTCTACGACGTCGACGGCAACCGCTATCTCGACTACGTCGGCTCCTGGGGCCCGATGATTCTCGGCCATGCCGCGCCCCACGTCATTCAGGCCATCGAGGCCGCAGCGCGTCGCGGTGTCAGTTACGGTGCCTCTACGCCGATTGAGTCCGACCTCGCCGAACTCATCAATCGCGCCGTGCCCAGCATCCAGAAAATGCGTTTCGTCAGCAGCGGCACAGAGGCCGTCATGTCGGCCATTCGTCTGGCGCGCGCCTTCACCAACCGCAAATTCATCATCAAGTTTGAAGGCTGCTATCACGGCCATGCCGATGCATTGCTGGTGAAGGCCGGCTCCGGTGTTGCGACGCTCGGCATTCCCGGGTCCGCCGGCGTACCGGAAGAGACCGCGCAATTCACCCTCGCTATTCCCTACAACAACATCGCCGCGGTTGAAGCAGCCTTCGCCGCGCATCCCAACGCCATCGCCTGCGTCATTGTGGAGCCGGTCGTCGGCAACTCCGGCACCATCGCACCCGCGCCCGGCTATCTGCAGGCGCTGCGCGATATCACGCAGAAGAACGGCGCGCTTCTTTTATTTGATGAAGTCATGACCGGCTTCCGCGTTTCGCTCGGCGGAGCGCAGCAGTTGTACAACATCCAGCCCGACCTCACCACGCTGGGCAAGATTGTCGGCGGCGGTCTGCCGGTCGGCGTCTTCGGCGGCCGCGAAGAAATCATGGACATGCTCGCCCCACTCGGCCCTGTCTATCAGGCCGGCACACTCAGCGGCAATCCGTTGGCGATGGCAGCCGGTAGCGCAACCGTCGGTTATTTGCTGGCGCACCACAAAGACGTTTACTCACAACTGGAAAAATCCACCGCTGCCATTGCCGAGGGTGTTGCAAAACTCGCTGCCGAGGCCGGCGTACCTCTGACCACCAATCGCGTCGGCTCCATGTTCACCTGGTTCTTTACCGCTGCGCCGGTCACCGACTACGCCTCCGCTTCCACTTCCAATACGGAATCCTTCGGCACCTTCCATCGCGCCATGCTCGATGCCGGCGTTTGGTTGCCGCCGTCGCAGTTTGAGGCCGCCTTTGTCGGCACCGAACACAACGATGTGACCCTGAAGCTCACGCTCAAGGCCGCAGCCCATGCCTTCAAAACTCTAAAGAATTAATTTGTTTTTTTGATTTGTGACGCCGCTAGAGCCAGCGCTCCGGCGTCACAAACTGCACACCAATGTCGATACATTTATCCAGCAGCATTGCTGTCGCGACCACGGTTTGGCTGCGATCAATCCCCAACGCCGTGTGACCGCCGTCATGCATCAGGATGTTGCTGCTGCGATGCTGCTTCATCGTCTTTCGCAGGCCCTGTTGTACATGAGACATCAGCGCCGTTGGATCGGTAATCTTCCAGTCGCAACTCGAAACATTCCACAGCACCGGAGTCATCCCCAGCGCATTGGCCACGCGCAACACATGCGGTCGGCGCGCTCCGTAGGGCGGCCGAAACAGGTCCGGCACCATGCCCAGCGTATCGGCCAGGACCGCGTTGCACTCCGCCAACTCGCTCCATATACGGGATGCCGAACACCACAATAAATTCGGATGCGTCATCGTGTGGTTGCCGATGCAATGCCCTGCTGCCAGCACCTCGCGCGCCATCTGTGGCCGCTGCCGCACCCGTTCCCCAATCATGAAGAAGGTCGCGCGTACATTGTGCTTTGCCAGCACTTCCAGCAGGTGGCCGGTGTGGATGTCATTGGGACCGTCATCGTAGGTCAGCGCGATCTCATGCTGGTCGCAGCCGGCAATCAGCGTCCGCCCGTACATCTGCGACCACGGCGCCATTGCACCGTAGTACAGGCCGCCGGCCGTCAGGCCCGCAGCCGCCGCAGTTGCCAGTTCGCCAAGCATTCGGAATTATTGTCGCGCATTGCCGCACACGTAGCGGCGAAATCAACATCCAATTCCGCCGCACGTGCCGCCATAGTTACATCGCTACTTTGCCGACTACGCCTTCAACGCCGCTTCAATCGCGCCAGTCACCAGCGGATCATCCGGTGCCACTTCCGGCGAGATGCGCGCCACAACGCTGCCGTCGCGGCCCACCACAAATTTCTCAAAGTTCCACAGAATGCCCGGTTCCGGATTCGCATTCAATCCATAACCAACCAGCTTGGTGCGGAAGGCACCCGGCTCCGGCGTCGCCGCCTTGGGCTGGGCTGCAATCAGCTGCTGGTAGAGCGGATGCGTCTCCGCACCGGTCACCGCAATCTTCTGGAACATCGGAAATTTAACGCCGAAAGTGCCTGTGCAGAAAGTGGCAATCTCTTCATTGGTGCCGGGTTCCTGTCCGGCAAAATCGTTCGCCGGGAATCCCAGAACTTCCAGGCCTTCGCCATGCTTCAGCTCGTAGAGCTTCTCCAGCGCCTCATACTGCGGCGTCAGGCCGCACTTCGACGCTACGTTGACAATCAGCATCACTTTGCCGCGATACTCGCCCAGCGTGGTGCTTTCGCCGGTAATTTTATTCAGGGGGATTTCGTATAAATTTGCCATAGGTCTATTATCGCCCAGGATAGAAGCTGGTATCTCCGATGACGCCAACTGAAAAATTCCACAGCGAGCCGCGAACTATGACTCACCCCAGTCACTGGCAAGTCGCCTGCAATCGTGGTAAATTCGTATTTTCTTCGCTGCAAAGGTTTCGGAGTACTCATGGCTCGACTGTTTGACCCGCCGCGCAACATCGCCATCGAAGGCCCCCTTCGTGTCGGCAAATCCACGCTTGCCGGCGTGCTGGCAGATACTCTCGGCGCGCGCCGCATTCTGGAACCGGAAAACAATCCCTTCCTCGACCGCTTCTACCGCAATGAACCGGGCATGGCCTTTGCCACGCAGATGTGGTTTCTCTACGAACGCTTCCGCCAGCTCAGCAGCACTGGAGAAGCCATCGCGCAGCCGGTGGTCAGCGATTATATTTTTGAGAAAGACAAGCTCTTCGCCTGCCTGAACCTATCGGATGAAGAGCTGGCCATCTACACCCGCTACCACACCTTCTTCCGCAACCAGCTGCCCACGCCCGACCTGGTCATCTACCTCAAAGCGCCGCCGGAAATTCTGCAGCAGCGGCTGAAGCGCAAAGGCATTCCCGGCGAACGCGCCATCAGCGAGAAGTACATTGCGCAGGTGGCCGCAGCCTACGAACATTTTTTCTTCCACTACTCGGCCAGCGATCTGCTGGTAGTCGACACCAGCGATATCGACTTCGTCCGCAACAATCGCGACCTGCAACTATTGCTCGCGCGGCTCTCGGAACCCATCCATGGCCGCCAGTACCTGCTGCCGCTCGGCGCGCGTTCCGAGTAGATTTACAACGCCAGCTCTTTGTAATTCTTCCCCAGCAATTTACAAATCGCTTCTACGGCCAGTTCATGGTCGGCGCGCTGGTCCAGGCCGGAAATCGTCAGGCATCCCACCACGCCCACATGCTTCACCCGCAGCGGAAAACAACCGCCGTCCGTTGCGTAGTCTTTCTCTGGCAATCCGTACCGCGAACTCACCGTGATGCCGCGTTGTTTGAAATCCAACCCCATCGAATAGGTGCTGCGTTCAAAATACAGCGTGCTGTTGGCCTTCTTGCGGACCCAGTCCATATTGTTCGCGGTGATGCCGTCAAACGTCGCCAGAAATACCGGCGTATGCCCGCGCCGAATCTCAATCGCAATCGCATGGCCGCGCTCGACCGCCATTTCACGCACCAACGTTCCCAGCCGCCAAACGGTTTCCGCATCCAATCGGTCCAGATGCAGCGCTGCTTCCTGCTCTTTAATTTTCGCGATGTCCTTCGCCGTCTGTTCTATTTCTGCCGCCATCTCCATGCCCTCCAATTTCTGTACCAGCCTACATCAGCCAACACCATAATGGATTCAATCACTTCCGCCGACCTCGCTTGCCCAAGCCGGTTGCCCCATTTATCATGCTAATAGTTGGATTTTTGCCGATAGCGTTGCAACTATGTCCCATATTCTCCAGAGCCGCGTTTGTTGTTTCACTGTGCTGCCCGGCACGGTTGCGGTCACCTGTTGTTGCCGCTAGCAATCCGCGGTAATGCTGTTCAAGCGCCATCTCCAACGCCACTTTGCACGCTGCTGAACCTGACACACAGGAAATCTATCCCATGACGACTTCAGTCACAGAATCCGGCACCAGCGCCATCAGTCACACCACTCTCAACCACCTGCAGGCGCTTGAAGCCGAAAGCATCCACATCATGCGCGAGGCCGTTGCCGAATTTGCGCGCCCAGTGATGCTCTACTCCATCGGCAAAGATTCTTCGGTGATGCTGCGCCTGGCGCAGAAGGCCTTCCACCCGGGCCGCATCCCGTTCCCCCTGCTGCACATTGATACCAGCTACAAGTTCCGCGAGATGATTACCTTCCGCGACAATTACACCAAGGAAATCGGCGCCGAACTCATCGTGCACAAGAACCAGGCCGCGCTCGATGCCGGTGCCAATCCCTACACGTTGGGCACACAGAACTGCTGCGGTCTGCTCAAGACCCGTTCGCTGCTCGATGGTCTTGCCGAGGGCGGTTACGATGCGGCCTTTGGCGGTGCGCGGCGCGATGAAGAAAAATCCCGCGCTAAAGAACGCGTCTACAGCTTCCGCGATGGGGCCGGCCAGTGGGACCCGAAGAATCAGCGCCCCGAACTTTGGAGCCTGTACAACTCCCGCCTGCGCAAAGGCGAAAGCATTCGCGTCTTCCCGCTCTCCAATTGGACCGAGCTCGACATCTGGCTCTACATTTACGCCGAACAGATTCCCATTGTGCCGCTCTACTTCGCCAAGGACCGCACCGTCATCGAACGCAACGGCTCGCTGATTCTTGCGTATGAAGATACCAAGCTGCTGCCGGGAGAAAAAATTACCACCGTCAAATGCCGCATGCGTTCCCTGGGCTGCCTGCCCTGCGCCGGCGCCATCCGTTCCGATGCAGAAACGCTGCCGGAACTTATCCAGGAGCTGATTGGCTTCCGCCGCTCCGAACGCGAGAACCGTGTGATTGACCACGATGAAGAAGGCTCCATGGAAACCAAGAAACGTGAGGGATATTTCTGATGGCGACCACAACGACAGAGACCACCGGCCTGCAGGG
>CAIZGA010000446.1 GCA_903932385.1 uncultured Acidobacteriota bacterium | reverse complement strand
TCTTCCTTGGCAAGGAAGCACTCTACCACTGAGCTACTCCCGCTCAGCAGATTGAAGTATATCGGCTAAAGGGCTTTCGGGTCAACGCGGCGGGATGCAAATCGCAAGCCCAAGAAAAATTATCCGCCACTCACCGGCGGCAGCAGCGCGACTTCATCGCCATCGTGCAACTCCAGCGACGCCTCCGCATAGTGATGATTGACGGCAACCGCGAGCGAATCCCACACCTCTGTATCCGTATTGCGTCGCGTCCGCAGATGCTGTAGCAAGTCAGCCACCTTAAAAGACGAGGGCAGATCCAGCGATTCGCTTTCCAGCGGCACGCCTTCACTGCCCATCAGGTCCTTCAGCAATCCGAAATAAAGTATGCGCAGCTTCATCCGCTTCAGCATACTGCACTGCAGGTTCTCAGTGCGTGTATGCGCCGGCGGATTTTGCCTTGGCAGCGGCCGGCGGAAGCGCTGTCAGTTTCGGCAGCGCCACCGCAATCACGTCCTCCATGTGCTCGGCATAATGCAGCATCACGCCTTCGGTCTGCTCGGGTGTCAGGTCTTCTTCCACCTGTTGCCGGCATTCGGTCGGCAGGATGATGTCCCTGACTCCGGCGCGTTTCGCCGCGAGGAACTTCTCCTTGATGCCACCCACCGGCAGCACGTTGCCGCTGAGCGTAATTTCTCCGGTCATCGCCGTCAGCGGATGCACCGGCGTATTGGTCAGCAGCGAAATAATCGCCGTGGCCATGGTGATGCCCGCCGATGGGCCGTCCTTCGGTATGGCGCCTGCCGGTACATGCAGGTGCAGGTCATAGTCCTTGGTGATGTCCTCATCCAGCCCGAAGCGAGCTGCATTCGAACGTACCCAGGTCAACGCGGCCTGCATGGATTCCTTCATTACATCGCCCACCTGCCCGGTGATGGTGAAGGAACCTTTGCCCTTCATGCGATTGGCTTCGATGAAGAGAATGTCGCCGCCTACAGGTGTCCACGCCAGACCCACTGCAACGCCCGGCCGCTTGGTGCGTTCGGCAATTTCTTTTTCCACCCGCACCTTGATGCCGCCCAGAAATTCCTGAATGACTTCCGGCGTCACCGTCAGCAGTGTATTGTCACCTTCAACCACGCGCCGCGCCTTCTTGCGGCAAACTGTGCCAATCAACTGCTCCAGTTTGCGCACGCCGGCTTCACGCGTGTAGTGGCGCACAATGTAACGCACACTCTCCTCGGGGAACTCCAGCAGCTTCACATCTTCGGCTTCTTCGATTCCGTTTTCCTTCATCTGCCGCGGAATCAAATAGCGGTTGGCAATGTGCACCTTTTCTTCCTCGGTGTAACCGGTCAGGTCGATGATTTCCATGCGATCCAGCAACGGCGCAGGAATCGTATCCAACTGGTTGGCCGTGCAGATGAACAACACCTTCGACAAATCGAACGGCACGTCAAGATAGTTATCGCGGAAGGTCGAGTTCTGTTCCGGGTCCAGCGTTTCCAGCAACGCAGAGGCCGGATCGCCGCGGAAATCACGTCCCAGCTTGTCGATTTCATCCAGCATGAAGACCGGGTCGTTGGTTTCCACCCGCTTCAGGCTCTGGATAATCTGGCCGGGCATGGCGCCGATGTATGTGCGCCGGTGTCCGCGAATTTCCGCTTCGTCATGCATGCCGCCCAGCGAGATGCGCGAGAACTTGCGTCCCAGCGAACGCGCAATGCTGCGGCCCAGGCTGGTTTTACCCACGCCCGGAGGCCCAACAAAGCAGAGAATAGGTCCCTTCATTGTCGGCTTCAGCTTGCGTACGCTCAGGTAATCCAGGATGCGGTCCTTCACCTTCTTCAGGTCGTAGTGATCGGCATCCAGAATCTCGCGCGCCTGTGCAATATCGGTTTCCACGCCGGAGGATTTCGTCCATGGCAATGTCGCCAGCCATTCAATGTAGTTGCGCGTCAGCGAGTAGTCGGCTGCCATGGGAGACATCCGTGCCAGCCTCGAAAGTTCGCGATCCGCTTCCTTGCGAACGTTCTCCGGCAGGCCGGCGGCTTCAATCTTCTTGCGCAGCTCATCCACTTCTTTCTGGTTCTCGTCCAGCTCGCCCAGTTCTTTCTGGATGGCCTTCATCTGCTCGCGCAGGTAGTAATCGCGCTGCGACTGCTGCACCGCATCCTGCACTTCGTTCTGGATCTTGTTGCGCAGTTGCTGCACTTCAAGTTCCTTGGCCATGTGCTTGTTGATGCGCTCCAGGCGCGCCGCAATGTCCGGCGTCTCCAGCATCTCCTGCTTGTCTGCAGTAGAGAGGAAGGGAAGCTGCGAAGCAATAAAATCCACCAGCCGACCCGGCTCTTCAATGTTCAGCGCAATGGTCTGCAACTCGTCGCTCAACGTCGGCGACGCAGTCACAATCTGCTGGAACTGAGACAGCACAAACCGCTGCAATGCTTCCGTTTCCGGCGTGCGCTCCAGTGCATCTTCGGGAATGGCCTCGGGTACCGCCATCATGTACGGCTGCAACTGCGTGAACTCGCCCAGACGCACACGCTCCATGCCCTCGGTAAAGACGAACAGGCTCTGGTTGGGCATCTTCACCACTTTGTGGATGGTGGCCCGTGTGCCATAGGCGTGCAAATCCGTCGGCTCCGGCGTATCCAGACGCGCCTCGCGCTGCGCCACCACGATGATGGACTTGTCCTCGCCCAGTGACTGAATCAGCTGGATGGAACTTTCCCGACCCACGGTCAGTGGCAGCACCGCATGGGGAAACAGCACCGTGTCCCGAACCGGAAGCACCGGCAACGCGGCATTACGCTGCGAGGCGCGGTTCTTGGAGTCATCGGACTTGGTCTGCAGAATACTGATAAATTCGTCTGCCATGTACATCCCTTTCGCCAACTATGAGTGAGTTTATATCAGATTTCCATCTATAAGATGTAGCAACTCTGGCAAGAGATGCATAATCTTGTGAATAATCCTCTATCTCGCTCATTTTAGATGGCTTAATTCTTCTTTCCAGGCCTGGAAGCATTGCTGGACCATGGTTCCACTCACTCCCTTAGACGGTAGAACGCCAAAAACCGGCCTTTAGTTCCGCCAAATCGGCCATTTCCATCCCGGTTTGCGCCCATAGGGAGCAGTTGTTCAGTCTTCATAGGCCACACTCTGGCTTCATCGGCACAATTTCCCGCCACTACAACTTGGACCCACTTTGAGGCGAACGCTGGAGTCCATCAAGCAGAATCAAGTCCTTTTATGGGCTTTACGATAGCAAGCTTGAGATTGTTGGCAGACCCTGCTGCGCCGCCAATTTTTTCCTCTGGAACGGCAATTCCACACTAGACTGTGAGTGCACACGCATCCCCTTGCAATCAGGAGATTCGCCATGAAGCGGCCTGCCGGAGTAGTGTTCTCTGCCGTCATCCTTATCGTTCTTTCTCTGCTGCAGCTGCTGGGAGCGGCCTTTATGGCGCTGGCTGGCCTGGCGGCCTACAGTCAGGCGAGTTCCGGTCGAGTGAATCCGTATGCCGGCGCACAGGCTGCCTCCCCGGCACAGACGCTGGGCATCATGCTGGTTTTTGCAGTGGTGCTGGTTGGCATGGCGGCATGGGGCATCGCCACCAGTGTTGGCCTCTTCCGCATGAAGCAGTGGTCGCGTTACTCGGTGCTGATACTCGGCGGGTTGAAGGCAATCTTTGGTGCATTCGCATTTATTTTGTGTATCGCTGTTATGTTTGCCGCCGCCAAAATGCCCATTCCGGGAGAGAATCCGCAGGCGACACGCACCGTTATGGTGGTGATGTTTTCAATCGCGCTCTTTGTCTATGGACTCATCACGTTGATTGGAATCTGGTGGCTGGTTTATTTCAATCTGCGTTCCACGCGCGCGGCCTTTGGCGATGCCAGTGGTGTCGGTATAACGCCCGGCCAGCGGCCGCTTTGGATCAGTGTGCTTTCAATCTTCAGCCTGATAGGCGCAGCGGAACTGTTTGTGTTCGTGTTCACCATGAAGTATGCCTTCGTCATTACATGGCCGATTTACGGCGCTGGCAAGGCGGCGTATTACCTGCTCTTTGCAGCCTTGGAGACGGCCTTGGGTATCGGCCTGTGGAAGTTGAAGCCCTGGGCATGGTGGACGAAAATCATCCTGTTGGCATTCAGCATCTGCCTGATGTTTACCTACTCGCTGGCACCATCCACCATGGCGAGGATGCCCGCGTTGGTCAATCTCTGGAACGCCGGTGCAGGACAGGCGTTTTCCTTCGTTGCAATGATGCGCCTGATGTTTTTCATGTGTGGCATCATCTATGCCGTATGGATAGTCGTGTTGATTTGCTACCGCAAGGCATTCCAGCCGCCGCTGCCGCCGGATGACGCTGCGCCGCTGGAACCGGTGGGCGTGCTGTCAGGGCCGCTATCGCCACCGGATTCCACCAGCGTTGAGTTGTGATGCAAGCTGCTACGTCCCGATGTGGCCGATGGCGAGACCGATGGCGTAGGTGACTGCGCCTTCGATGGCGCCGACGAAGGTCATTTCAAATCCGCTGGACCACCAGCTGCGAATGGTGATGAGCGACTTGGCTGCGCCGACGGCAAAGTGTGCGGCCAGTGAAATGATGGCGGCGACGATGATGGCCGGCAGACCTGCCATGAAGAAAAACGGCAGCACGGGAATGAAGGCTCCGACGGCGGTGGAAAGCGCACCGGAAGAGGCCGATACCCATGGTTTGCGCAAACCGTCGGCAGTCATGTTGAGCCGCTCGCGGGCCAGTTCTTCCACCAGCCGTTCTTTGTTCTCGGCAATGTGACCGACGAAGTGGTCGGCGTCTTCTGCGGTCAGGCCGCGCACCTGATAGGTGAGCGAAAGAAGCTCGCGCGCTTCAGCCTCGTTGTATTCGACGGCATCTTTTTCGCGGGCGAATTCAGCTTCATAGATTTCGCGTTCGCTTTTGGCGGCAAGGTACGCGCCAGAACCCATGGAAAGCGCGCTGGCAATCATGCCGGCCAGACCGGCAATCAACACGAAGTGGCTATTGCCCAGCGTAGCGCCGGAGACGCCGGAGACGATGCCAAAGATGGATCCAAGGCCGTCATTGACGCCGTAAATTGCGTCGCCCACCCAACTGGCCGCCTTGGGCTGGCCCTTTTCGCGCGCTGCGGTCAGTTCATTCAACGCCATCTGCGCCTGTTCGGGATCGCATGGCTCTGCCGGCAGATGATGGCGAATGAGGCCGCCGAGGGTGATGTAGTGGTCAGACTCGTCGGCCAACACTTCTTTCAGGATGGCCATGCTTTCAGGATCATTCAGGTCGCGAATCTGTTTGCCGTAGCGGGCAATGTCGCGGCTCTCTTCCAGTTCCAACCGACGCAGAGCAAGGTCCTGCCCGCCGATGCGTGCGGCGAGGGAATCGGCGTCGCCGCCTTCGGGACCGTCATACGTGGGTATGGCAGCGCCCAGAGCCGTGATGCGACCGGCCCACAGCTCGGCGTGATGCTTTTCCGCCAGTGCCAGATGGCGCAACGTGCGTTTGCGGTGCGGATCGCTTTCCTGCTGCGATAGCGCAGTGTAGGTGTGGTAGCCGCGCATCTCCGCCTGCCAGTTGGAGGAGATGGCCTTTACGAGTTCTTCAGTGTTAGCGCTGTTCACAGTTAGAAGCTTAACATCGCTGCCGTGGATTTTCGCGGCATGTTGATGAAAATTGCTGGTAATCATACAGCGGGGCGGAGATTTCTCCCCGCCCTGCTGCTTGAGTTACCTACTTCCTGGCATTGCGTTTTGGATTACTTGTGCGCGCTGCCGGAACCGCACATCGTGCAAGTCTGGCCGCAACTGGTGCATTGTGCTGACGTGCAATGTGT
>CAIZGA010000445.1 GCA_903932385.1 uncultured Acidobacteriota bacterium | reverse complement strand
CTCGGAGTCACCGGCTTCGCGCCCCACGCCCCGCCCATGAACTTCACCCTCGATAAGGGAAAATCCGTCACCTTCCGCTACCGCCTGCTCTTCATGTCGCACGCCAACATCCCCGCCGCCATGGATGCCGCCCAATCCGCCTTCGCCACCGAATCAAAATAACCGCCACCGCAAATCATCGCATTGTTTTTTTTGATTCGTTATTCCGCACCGCAGCGAAAGAATCTGCCGTCGCCCATCCTTTCGCCTTACTCTCTCTTAGCTTTTAATCGGTGCAAATCCGCGAGCATCGGTGTAATCGGTGGTCGTCTTTCACGACCCGCTACAATAAAATCATCCACAGTTGGAGCCCACATGAAATACGATGCCATCCTTATCGCGTCCTTCGGCGGCCCGGAGTCTCCTGAAGACGTCATGCCTTTTCTCGAAATCGTTCTCCGCGGCAAACACATCCCCCACGAACGCATGCTGGAAGTCGCCGAGCACTACTACCACTTCGGCGGCAAAAGTCCCATCAATGATCAGAACCGCCAGCTCATCGCCGCGCTGCAGGCCGAACTCGCGCAGCACGGCCCCGCGCTCCCCATCTACTGGGGCAACCGCAACTGGGACCCGTTCTTCGCCGACACTCTCCGCCAGATGAAAGCCGACGGCGTTCAGCGCGCACTCGCCTTTGTCACCTCCGCCTTCAGTTCCTACTCCGGCTGCCGCCAATACCGCGAAGACATCGCTCTCGCGCAACAGCAAGTCGGTGAAGGCGCGCCCGTCATCGATAAAATTCGCGCCTACTATAATCATCCCGGATTCGTCGAAGCCCTCATCTCGCAGATTGAAGCCGCCTTCGCCACCATCCCGCAGCCGCAGCGTGCCGCCACGCATCTCATCTTCACCGGCCACAGCATCCCCAACTCCATGGCGCAAACCTGCGACTACGAAAAACAACTCCATGAAGTCTGCACTCTGGTCACCGAACATTTCAACCACGCCAACTGGCGCCTCGTGTACCAGAGCAGAAGCGGCTCGCCCTCGCAGCCCTGGCTCGGCCCGGACATTCTCGACGCTCTCCACGAAGTCAAACAATCCGGTGGCAGCGCAGATGTCATCATCGCTCCCATCGGTTTCGTTTCAGACCACATGGAAGTCCTCTTCGATCTCGACACACAAGCCAAAGAACTCTGCGCCGAACTCGGCCTCAACATGGTGCGTTCCAAAACCGTCGGCACTCATCCCCGTTTCATCACCATGATTCGTGAATTAATTTCCGAACGCCTCGACGACAATGCCCCGCGCCCCGCCCTCGGCGTCCTCGGCCCACGCGCAAACGTCTGCCCCGCAGACTGTTGCCCGCCGCCCGCGCGTCCCGCCGCCCGACCCACCCCCGCATAAACTCTCGCGACTTTCCAACTCCCATGGCCGATACATTCATCATCGACTTCAACGCTCTGCGCAAACATGTGATCGGCAGCTTTCAATGCGATCCGAAATCCGTCCACGGCCCCGCCCACTGGTTGCGCGTTGAGAAAAATGCTCTGGCCATCGCCGACGACAACGGTGCCGACGTCGATGTCGTTCGCCTCTTCGCCCTGCTCCATGACTCAAAACGCGAAGACGACGGCTCCGACCTCCAGCACGGCCATCGCGCCGCACTCTATGCCGCCACACTTCGTGGCAAATTTTTTCATCTCTCCGATGAAAACTTTGATCGTCTCACCTACGCCTGCGAGCGTCATACCTACGGCGAACTCAGCGAAGACCCCACCATCGGCGCCTGCTGGGATGCCGACCGTCTCGACCTGCCCCGCGTCGGAATCCTCCCCTCGCCCCGCTTCATGAGCACCCTCCTCGGCAAAGCCCTCGCCCAAAAGTTGCGTTAACGCCACACAACCCACCCTTCACCTTTTTTCAATTTTTGTCTCAATACGCTCTTATCGGCGTGCATCGGTGAAATCGGTGGTTGCCTCTACATCACACCCGCTACAATTCCTCCATGCGTCTTCTTCACCTCGCCGTGTTTCTCACCATCGCCATCACCCTCCCCGCGCAAACTCCCGCCACACCGGCCACCGCGCAAGACGCGCGCAACACCATCCTCTCCACTAACTCGCCCGTCCCGCTGCCGCAATTTAATTCCATCGCAGACTGGCAACAGCGTCGTGCCTTCCTCCGCAATCAAATCCTCGTTGCTGCCGGACTCAGCCCCATGCCCGTGCGCTCGCCGCTCAACCCGCAGGTCTTCGGCAAAATTTCCGGCAAGGGTTACACCGTCGAAAAAGTTCTCATTGAAACTTTCCCCGCCTTCTATCTCGGCGGCAATCTCTATCGCCCAACAAACGGCAACGCCAGGCATCCCGCCGTCCTCACTCCGCATGGCCACTGGCCTTACGGCCGTCTTGAGAACACCACCATCTTCTCCGGCCCATCCCTCGGCATCTCTCTCGCGCGTCAGGGATACGTCGTCTTCGCCTACGACATGGTCGGCTACAACGACACGCTGCAACTCCCGCATCGCTTCGGTTCGCCCACGCAGCAACTCTGGTCCTTCGGCCCGCTCGGCATTCAGCTCTGGGACTCCATTCGCGCGCTCGACTTCCTCGCCTCTCTCCCTGACGTTGACCCCGCACACATCGGCATCACCGGTGCCTCCGGTGGCGGCACGCAAACCATTCTTCTCGCCGCCGTCGACGACCGACTCGCCTTCGCCGCCCCCGCCAACATGGTCTCCGCCATCATGCAGGGTGGCGATCTCTGTGAAAACGCGCCCGGCCTCCGCATCCACACCAGCAACGTTGAATTCGCCGCCATCTTCGCGCCCAAGCCCATGCTGCTCCTCTCCG
>CAIZGA010000444.1 GCA_903932385.1 uncultured Acidobacteriota bacterium | reverse complement strand
GCCCTCGGCGCAGGTTGGCTTCGACCGCAGCGCAGAAGCCGTCACGGCCGAGTACAACATCGGCGGCGGCGACGGCACACTCACGCTGCTGGAGTATCCAACACCGCAGATGGCGATGGAACGCGAGACCGCCTTCAACAATCTCATCCACTCGCTGAAGTCCGCGCAGCCCGCGGCCAAATCGGCAGTCGGTCTGCCGGAAGCACTCACCGGCAGCTCCACCGCAGCACTGGGTGTACGTCGCAGCGGACCGATAGTCGCCATCACCTCCGGCAACTTTACGGAGCGCCAGTCGCAAATGCTGCTCGGCAGCATCCACTACGACGCAGACATCACCTGGAACAACACGCAGGGATACATTTCCGAGGGCAGCAAGACGGCTCGGCTGCTGGTGAACATCATTCTCGGCTCCAGCATCATCTGCCTCATCGCACTCGCGCTCGGCATCGCGCTGGGAGGCGGTCGTGCACTGATTCGTGTGCTTCGCGGCAAGCCTGCCTCTTCCATGGATGAGACCATGGAATTCATCAAGTTGAACCTGCGCGAAGACTGGGTCGAGGACCCGACGGAGAAGAAGTGACCCATTTCCGGTGCAATCCATAATCTAATCCGTTGAAGCAACGGTCTTTTCGCCATATTGCAACATAGTCTGATAGAAGAAAAAGCGAATCTGGTGCGCGGATACCAGTTTTTCACCGCCTGTAACCAACTGATTACAAACGCTTTTAAATACACAGGAAATTGCCTTGACACTCTTGTTGGGCAAACATAGTATTTGGCCAGAAAGTTCTGATGGCTTTGCCTCCGTTGGAACTATTCTCCCTAAAGAGAAAGCCGCCCTGTTGCCGGGCGGCTTTTTCGTGCCTCAAACGAATTGAAAATCTTTCTGAAAGTTTCTTCATCGCCTGTTGCGTGGAATTTTTCAGCGGAGTTAATGCAAGCGTTTCATGCAGATGCGCTCATACAATAATTTAATCCGCATAATCTTTAGGGATGGTGCAATATATATCTACGGTAACGCAGTCCTACAAAAAAACAGTTACTTCAGCGAATCAACCCTCCCAGGCATACGCAATCGTGAACGAATTAACCGCATCACTTTGAATCTCTATCAGAGTGAATTTTGCCCTGACTCGCAATTTGATTCACTCACAGGTCCGAATCGCACGCGCTCGTTAGCTTGAAACGCACAGCATCCGCTGGTTGCACACCGTTATTCGGTTGCATCCGCGAGTGTTGCGTTCCTCTATCGTGCCCGACCGTGAGCTAGAGGAGAAATATGACATCCGCTCCCCCCGAGCTGAAAATTGGCATGGATGCGAACCATGTCAAATTAAAGTGCCCATACTGCCGCTCCACCAACCTGCGCAATTCACGCATTCGCAGCGGCATGGACTTTCTGTATCTTCTGCTGCTGCACCACCCCATCCGCTGCCGCACCTGCGATTATCGCTTTATGCGCTGGCTGTGGATGAGTGCGTCCTCGTCGGAGCGCGTACTGTAGCGCATGTTGTTCCAGTGCGCGTGGATTGCGGTATGTTGATACAGAGTGATGACGCACGCCCAACAGCCGCAGCCGTATAAAACTCCGCAGCAGCGCCGTGCCTTTGGTCGCGGCCAACGCAAGCTGGTGCGCCGCGTGGACCAGGGCCAATGGTCCGACTCTGTCCGCACCGGCAATGAAGGTCCGCTGGCGCTGTTGGCGGCAAGCATGCAGGGCCGCGTGCCGCAGTTGATTGAAGAGAAATACCGGCGCATGACGACTTCCGCCTTTGGATTTTTTCGCGGCGCGGTTCCCATCATGTCCGCCGATCTGGCGCATCTCCCGCACACGGAAATCTTCAGCCAGATTTGCGGCGATGCCCATGTGCTGAACCTGGGCGCCTACGCCGGCGTAGACGGCAGGCTGGTCTTCGACATCAACGACTTTGACGAAACGCTGCGCGCGCCTTTTGAGTGGGACCTGAAGCGCATCGCCACCAGCTTTCTGCTCTCCGGTGCGGAAGCAGGGGCGAAACCGGCGGCGTGTTCTGCGACCGTGTTGACCTTTGCCGAACAATATCGCGAAGAGATGCACCGTTTTGCCGCCATGCCGATGATTGAGGTTGCACGCTGGCAGGTGCATCGGCTGCACTCGGTGAAGCCCATCTCTGCCGCGCTGCTGAAGGCGCAACGCGCCACGCCGATGGAGACCCTGGCCAAGCTGACCCGTGCAGCCGGGGGCAGCAGAAAATTCCGCAAGCAACCGAACCTGATTCCGCTGAAGCCCGGCGTGCGGCGGCAGGTTTTTGAATCGCTGAATCTGTACCGCACTACTCTGCTGCCGGAGCGGCAACGGCTGCTGGATAAATACAAGCCGCTCGATGCCGCCTTCAAAGTGGTGGGCACGGGTAGTGTTGGATTGCGCGACTATGTTGTCTATCTGGAAGGCAACGGCGCGCTAGACCCGCTTTTTCTGCAGGTGAAGCAGGAGCCGGCCTCGGCCTACGCGCACTACATGGCGCATGAGGCAGCTGCGCAGAACCGCTCCGTACACAACGGCGAGCGGGTTGCCGAAGGCCAGCGCGCCATGCAATTGCAGTCTGACCCCTTCCTGGGATGGACGCAGATGGAGGGCCGCGATTATCTGGTGCGGCAGTTGAACGATCACAAGGCCGCCATCGACCTGACAGCACTGCATGGCAACGGCCTGCGCGAATACGCCACGCTGTGCGCGGAACTGCTGGCCCGCGGCCATGCGCGTTCCGGCGACGCGGCGATCATCAGCGGCTACATCGGCACGTCAACACGTTTTGATAAAGCGCTGCTGAAATTTGCCCAGGCCTATGCCGCGCAGACAGTGGCCGACTGGAAACTGCTGTGCGCCGCGCGTCGCAGCGGCAAAGCAACATCCAGTACCAGCAAGCCGCGCCGCAACTGACCTGCGACAATAGAAGCAGGAACACACTCACCCATGCTGCAACTCTCCGCCGCCGGAAAACGATTCGGCCCCAGAACGCTGTTTGAAGAAGCCAACTGGCTCATCACGCCGCAGGAGCGTACCGGCCTGGTCGGCGGCAACGGCACGGGTAAATCCACGCTGTTGAAGGTGCTGGCCGGGATTGAATCGCTGGACTACGGCACGGTGCAGCGCACCCGCGGCATGACCATCGGCTACCTGCCGCAGGACGGTCTGGCGATGACCGGCCGCACGATATTTGAAGAATGCCTTTCTGTTTTTGACGCAACCCATGCGCTGGAGCGCGAAGTACATGAACTTTCTGCGCAGATGGCGGAGCTGGATCCAACCAGTGCAGAATATGCCGCCGTGGCGCAGCGGTTTGCGCAACGCAATGACGAGTATCACGCGCTGGATGGTTATGCCCTGGATGCGCAAGTGGGCGCGGTACTGGGCGGGTTGGGATTTTCTCGCGAGGACTGGGCGCGACGCACGGAAGAATTTTCCGGCGGCTGGCAGATGCGCATCGCGCTGGCAAAACTTCTGCTGGCAAAACCAAATCTACTGCTGCTGGACGAACCCACCAACCATCTTGATCTGGAAACACGCAACT
>CAIZGA010000443.1 GCA_903932385.1 uncultured Acidobacteriota bacterium | reverse complement strand
GAAGCAGTGGGTGGAAGAACGCAAGGCAGGCAAGGCGGGCATGCCGGCGTTTGTGATGTTGCGCATGGGCAATGACCACACAGCAGGCACGTCCCCGGGGATGCCGATGCCGAAGGCCTCTGTGGCGGACAATGACCTCGCAGTGGGACGCGCGGTGGAAGCGGTTTCGCACAGTCCGTACTGGGAAGACACGGCTTTTTTCATCGTGGAGGACGACGCGCAGAATGGCGCCGACCATGTGAATGCGCACCGCAGCACGGCGCTGGTCATCAGCAAGTATGCGCATCACGATGCAACGGCGTTTGTGGATTCGAACTATTACACGACGGTGAGCATGATTCATACGATGGAAGTTGCGCTGGGTCTGCCGCCGATGAATTTCAACGACGGCTATGCGCCGGTGATGGCCCCGGTTTTCGGCGGCGACGGCAAACATCCGGCGTATGACGCGGACTATTCCAATCGAGACAACGGGCTCATCTACACGGCGAATGCACCGCGTAACCCAAGTGCGAAACAGTCTGGCAAGATGGACTTCACGCATCCGGACCAGGCGGATTCGTACAAGCTGAATGTGATTCTGTGGAAGGACGCGATGGGTGCGAAGCCGCTGCCGGCGGAACTGAAACATCGCAGCAAAGAAGCGAAAGAAAAAGATGATGACGATGAATAGTTGATTGCATGGCAAAGAAAAGCGACGCCGAGATGGCGTCGCTTTTTTGTTTGCTGAGGTCCTTAGTCGGCGAAGGTTACGTTGACTTCTTTGGTGATGATGCCACGCTCATGGCCCAGCTTCAGCAGTTTGCGGATGGCTTTGCGGCCGTCGTCGCCGTAGTTCAGCGTGCGCTCATTCACATACATGCCCACGAAGCGGTTGGCGGCGTTCACGTCCAGGTCGCGTGCGAACTGCATGGCATATTCGAGTGCGGCTTCGCGGTTGTCGAGCGCGTACTGGATGGAATCGCGCAGGGCTTGGGTGACGATGGCGATGGTCTGCTTGCCCAGCGAGCGACGGATGGCGTTGCCACCGAGCGGTAGCGGCAGGCCGGTTTCTTCACGCCACCACTGGCCGAGGTCGATGATCTTCTGCAGGCCGTTGGAGGCATAGGTGAGCTGGCCTTCGTGGATGATGAGGCCGGCGTCAAACTCGCCCGCGACTACTGCGGGAATAATTGCGTCAAAGGGGACGACGGCGGTTTCAACTTCCGGCGCGAGAAGCTTCAGCGCGAGATAGGCCGTGGTAAGTTTTCCCGGAACGGCGATGCGGACCTTCTTGAGTTCATCGAGCGTGTAGCTCTGGCGCGCGATGACCATGGGGCCGTAGTCCTCGCCAACGCTGCCGCCGCAATTCATCAACGTGTAGTTGTCCTGAACATAGGGATAGGCGTGGAAGGAAATTGCAGAGACGTCATAGAAGGCTTCGTCCATCGCCTTCTGATTGAGGGTCTCGATATCGGTTAGTGTGTGGGTGAATTTGAATCCGGGCACGCGCACCTTGTTGGTGGCGAGAGCGTAGAACATGAAGGCGTCGTCGGAGTCTGGGGAGTGCGCGATGGTAATCTCGCGGACTTCCTGCGAGGCTGCGGTGGCGGTGGAGGGCGTAGATGTGTTCATGCTTCGGACTGCTTTCTTTTCACCGAAAAAATCGGAAATGTTACGGGCATTGCCGGGGCGGAATTACCGCGAACGCCAGCGCTGCCAGCCTGTGTACAGTGAAGCCGCGGCACCAATCTTGAGGACTTCACCGGGCAGAAAAGGCGCAATGGCAGAGATCCAGAGCGATTGCGCAGAGAGATGCAGGATGGCGTGCAGCCAGAGTGCGCCGATGGCCAGAATGCAGACAACGGCTGCAGAGCAGGAAATGACGGCTGCTACGAATACGGGGAGTTTACGACGAAGAGCGTGGGCACCCCAGCCGGCGAGGAAAGCAGCCAGCGGATAGGCGACCAGATAGCCGCCAGTGGGGCCCAGCAACTGGGCGATGCCGCCGAGTCCCTGCGGGCTGAATACCGGCAGGCCAATGGCACCTTCGAGCAGATAGGTGCAGAGGGTGAAGAAGCCCATGCGCGGGCCGAGCACCATACCAGCCATCAGGACGGCGAAGGTCTGCAGGGTCATCGGGACCGGCGTGAAGAGCAGGGGCAGGGAAAAGTGCGCGCAAAGGGCAATCAGCACCGTGGCCGAGATGACCAGTGGCGGCAGCAGCAACGCGTTACGGACAGGGGCGTGGGCATGCAGATATTTTGTGTGGGTAGTTTGCATCGCAGTCTCCGTAATTATGCTAACACTGCGCGAACGCAGAAATGCCAGACGAAATTTTGTCTGATGTATTGGTATTTCAGTGGGAGGGAAATCTAGCGGACTGCGGACTGCGTATTGAACGGGAAGCGCGGCTTGCGAGTGGCGCGCACAGGCACCATGCTGGCAAAGCGGTGACGCAGATTGTGGCTCATGATGGCGAAAATCGCCGTCAGCAGCGCAACAACCGAAATCACGTAGATGGAATAGAGAGTCTTCATCAGTGTGTCTTCTTCAACTAAATATTAATAGCAGATTAACGCTGCGTGAACAAGAGCCATGTTGAACACAGATGTTCCTTTATGGGGGATTCTCTTGTCAAGTGTGGATATCGTGGTCGATAAGCCGTGTGCAATCTGGCGACTGGCGGGGATGATTCAAGTGCCAGGTTGTATATACACAGTCATTCTGGTCGTAGAGATTCATCCAGCCAGGCGAGATATTCTGCACTGCCAGCCAGAATTGGCAAGACAACACACTCGGGAAGTTCGTAGCTGTGGAGTTCGCGGATGGCGGATTCGACAGCGGCGGTATGGCTTTCATCGGTCTTGATCAGCAGAAGGAATTCCTGAGATTGTTCGATGGCATCCTTCCAGCGATAGACGCTTTGCATTGCGGCTGAGATATTGACGCAGGCTGCGAGTCGCCGCTCTACCAATGCAGTGGCGATGCGGTTAGCTTCCTCGGCAGACGGGGTAGTTGTCAACAAGATACGGTAGTTTGTCATCTTCAACCTGACCTCACGTGATGGATGTAGGATAGCGATGAAAGTGACTTAGCGCAGTGGGGAATTCGCTGCGAAGTTGATTCACGGGGAAATGACGGTTATGGCGACTCAAATCAAGTTTGGTACCTCAGGCTGGCGGGCGATTGTGGCCGATGAGTTCACGCTGGCCAATGTGCGGCGAGCGGTGACGGGTATTGCGAAATATGTTGCGGCGCAGCCGCTGCCGCAGGGCGCGCCGTCGCACAGAATTCTAGTTGGCCGCGATCCGAGATTTCTGGGTGAAACATTTGTCGCTGAGGCCGCTGCAGTACTGGCAGGGCATGGCATAGTTCCCGAAGTGATTCCCGATGCTGCGCCGACTCCGGCGATTGCGTATGCCGTGCGGCAGCGTAAAACTTCGGGCGCGATTAATTTCACGGCTTCGCATAATCCTCCGCAGTACAACGGTATTAAGTTTTCTACGCCCGATGGTGCGCCGGCACTGCCGGAGACGACCAAGCAGATTGAAGCGGCGATTGCTGCGCTGACCGATGAAAATCCGAAACCGCCTGAAGCCACGGTGAAGCAGGTGGATGTGGATGTGAAGGCCGACTATCTGAAGCGGCTGGCGGAAGTGGTGGACCTGGCAGCGATTAAGAAGTCAGGCATTGGAATTGTGTGTGACCCGTTCTGGGGCGCGGGCCGCGGTTATGCATCGCAACTGCTGGAGAAGGCGGGCATCAAAGTGACCACCGTGCATGACACCCGCGATGTACTTTTCGGCGGACATGCACCGGAGCCAGATGATCATCTGCTGGCAGAGTGCAAGGCGGCGATGAAGTCGACTGGCGCCAAGTTGGGCATTGCCACTGACGGCGACGCTGACCGCTTCGGCGTGGTGGATGCGGACGGAAGTTTTATCCAGCCGAATTACATCATCGCGCTGCTGTTTGATTATCTCGTAGAGACACGCGGGTCGAAATCTGCCAGCGGAGAAACACTGGGCGCGGCGAAGAGCGTGGCCACGACGAACTGCATCAACGCGTTGGCGGAAAAATACGGTCTGCCGCTGTATGAAACTCCAGTGGGATTCAAGTACATCGGCGAACTGATTCTGGCCGACAAGATTGTGATTGGCGGCGAGGAAAGCGCAGGGCTTACAGTGCGCGGACATGTGCCGGAGAAAGATGGCGTGCTGGCCGGGTTGCTGGTTGCGGAGATGGTGGCGCGTCGCGGCAAATCGCTGGGCGAGCAGCTAAAGAAAATGTTCGGCGAGATTGGCGCCTTCTATCCAGTGCGTGAAAACTTCCACCTGACGCCGGAGATTAAAGATAAATTCACGGCAAAGATTCAGAAGGACCCGACGGAACTGAATGGCATGGCGGTGAAGAGCGTGGTCCGCACCGATGGCCTGAAGCTGTTGTTTGAGGATGGCTCGTGGGTTTGCTATCGCCTCTCCGGCACCGAACCTGTGGTGCGTGTGTATACCGAGGCGAAGTCGGAAGCCGAGTCTGTGACGTTGACCGATGCTGCGAAGAAATGGGTTTTGGCGTAGTTGAAGTAAAACTTTAGGGACAACTGATGGCGAAGTGGGGAAAATCCAGCGTGGCAAAGGCAAAGCCGAAACAATCGGCACAGCCCGCGCACGCCCCGACACAGCCAGTGCCGGAAGGCATCTTCACGCGGCGGCGAGTGGCCACAGTGATTGCAGGATTGCTGGCAGTGCAGCTTTTCTACACCGTCATCTTCGGCAAGAACGGCGTAGTCTCCTACATTCGCAAGCAGCGGGAGTCGGAAGTGCTGGCACAACAGATAAATCGACTACAGCAGGAGAACGCGCAGCTGAAAGAAGAAACTACGCGGCTGCAGCAGGACCCGAATGCGATTGAGCATCAGGCACGCGAGCAACTGCATTACACGCGGCCGGGCGAAGTGATTTACGCGCTACCAGCGTCGCCAACGTCGCAAGCTGCGCCGAAGAAATAATCAGAACAAAAATTATGAGATGTAGAATGCAGCCATCTGAGTTGAGGAGGCCGTATGCGTAGATTGCTGCTGATTGCGTTTGCTGTTTTGTTCACTGCCGGGCCGGTGCTGGCACAAGGAGCGCCGCCACAGGGCGGAGCCAACCAGCCCTACTCCATCGAGTACTACTACAAGGTCCAGTGGGGCCATCAGCAGGAGTTCCTCGCACTCTTTCTGAAGAACCACTATCCGTTGCTGAAGCGTCTGCAGGCCAACGGGAAGATTATTGGGTTGAAGATCGAGTCACCTGCATACCATACGACCGAAGATGGCCGGTGGGATTATCGCGTGACGATTCGCTGGAAAAATTCCACCGTGGCGACGACCAGCGATCCCTCTGAAGAGAATCTGAAAAAAGAACTATGGCCGGACCAGACGACTTACAACCGCGAAGAGCAGCGGCGGTTTGAAATCCTGCTGGGGCACTGGGATCT
>CAIZGA010000442.1 GCA_903932385.1 uncultured Acidobacteriota bacterium | reverse complement strand
GCCGCACCTGCTCCAGCGTGGTGATGCCCGCGGCCTGCGCCAGTTGCGCCGTGTTGCGAATCAGGTCCTGCGAGAGTTTGTGCGTCATCAACTGCAGCGCCTCATGAACCAGATACTTCGGCTCCACGCCCGGATGCTCATGTGCCACGCGATGATAGTAGCGATTGAAAAAATCTACGTTCTCAATCACGTCCTTCAGTTCCAGCATGCCGGAATCCAGACCGTCGTCCAGGTCGGCTGTCAGGTACGCAATCTCATCGGCCAGGTCAATAATCTGCGCCTCCAGCGGCGGACTCTGGTCCAGAAAATATTCCTCCAGCTCGGGGTGCTGCGCCTTCTGGTAATCACGTGAATGTTTGATGATGCCCTCGCGCACGCCCAGCGTCAGGTTCAGCCCGCGGTGCGCCGCATAGCGCAGCTCAAAATATTCCACAATCCGCAACGCGTGCAGGTTGTGGTCAAAGCTCAACCCATGCCGACGCAGGCAGCGGTCCAGCGCACGCTCGCCGGCGTGGCCAAAAGGCGGGTGCCCGATGTCATGCACCAGCGCCAGCGCTTCTGCCAGCTCCTGGTTCAGTCCCAGCGACTGCGCCACATCGCGCGCAATCTGCGAGACCTCAATTGTGTGCGTCAACCGGCTGCGGAAATGGTCCGACGACCCCGTGGTGAAGACCTGCGTCTTGCCCGCCAGCCGACGAAATGCCCGCGACTGCACAATGCGTTCTCGGTCGCGCTGGAAGGCGGTGCGATACTTGCGCACCGGGGCAGGGAAGGCGCGCGCCGTCAGCGGGTCGGCAGCGTCGCCGCGCACCGCACACTGCGCCAGGCATCCCGGCACAAATTCATCGGCATTCGCCTTGTCGTTGGAAATCGCCATCTATTTTCATTGTAGATGCGGGGCGTTGGATTGCATCTGCAATGTGCCGCAGAGAATCGCGTGTTTATTTTGATGCAGTGTGCGGTTCCTGTTTGGCGATCTTCAACTTCACGCTCTCCAGTTTTTTCTGCACGCGCGCGGGGTCGCCCGGGTCATAGTCGCCCGGATTGCCTTTGGCAAAGCCGCTCATCGCGCGTTCCCACGCAGCCTCGGCTTCTTTCAGCCGACCGGTTTTTTCGTACAGCTCGCCCAGGTGGTCCACCACTGTCGGGTCATCATCGCTCTTGTCCACGGCCTTGCGCAGATTTTCTTCCGCCAGCGTGTACTGCCCCATGCGGAAATACGCCCAGCCCAGCGAATCCAGATACGCGCCATTCTGCGGCTCCTGCGCCACGGCCTGCTTCAGCATCGTCAACGCTTCGTCCAGTTTTGTGCCGCGGTCGGCCAGCATGTAGCCCAGGTAATTCAACGCCATGGTGCTTTGCGGATCATTCTTCAGCACCTTGCGGAATTCCGTCTCGGCGGCGTCGTAGTGTTTCTGCCGCTCCTGCAACGCGCCGCGCAGGAACCACAGGTACGTCTGCTCCTCAGGATGCGTGCTCAGTTTTTCCGCCTTGTCCAGCGCATCAGAAGCGTCCTGCCAGCGACGCAGCCGCGTATCAATTTGCGCCAGCGCCAGATACACTTCGCGGTCGGAGTTGGTCCCCTTCAACAGCGACTGCGCCAGCTTTACGCCGTCGTCGGCCTTGCCGTCGTCGGCCAGTTCGCCGGCCAGCATCAGCGTCACGCCGCGGTTGTTCGGCAGCGCTTTGGCCGCTTCTTGTGCGGCCGCAGTCGCCTTGCTCCAGTCATGCTGTTCGCGGTCGGTATCCACAATGCCCTGGTAGCCGCGCAGCATGGAGTCGCCGCCCAATGCAATCATGCGGCGATACGTGGCAATCGCATCCTCCGGCTTTTTCTGCTCGCGCTGTACTGATGCCAGCTTGTCCATGAACAATGTCAGGTTGCTGCGGTCGCCGTCGCTCAACTTGGCGCCGGCGGGGCGCGAAGAAGTCAGTTGCGCCACCAGCCGCGTCAGTATCTCCGCCGCTTCATCGTAGTGGCCCAGCGACTCATCAATGCCGGCCTCGGCGTAGGAAATCTCCAGCGAGTCGCTCACCAGGTTGTGCGCCTTGTTGATGTCGGCCTGCGCCTTGTCCATCTGTCCGCGTTGCTGGTCAATCTCCGCCAGCCGCAGCCACGCCTCGGCGTCGGTCGGGTCCGCCGTGGTGATGTCCTTGTACGTCGTGTACGCCGCATCCGGCTGGTTGTTGTAGAAGTAGTCGCGTGCCAGACCGCGTTCTGCATTCAGGTTGTCCGGCTCCATTGCCAGCGCGCGTTTGTACGCATCAATCGCCGACTTCATATCACGCATCTCGTCGTAATCGCTGGCCAGTTCCATCTCCACCCGCGAGGTACGGTCGGCTTCCGGCATCGACTTCAACACATCCACCGCGTGGTGCATGTCGCCTTCCTGCTTGTACAGGTAGGCCAGGTTCATCGCCACGTCTTCGGATCCGCCTTCCAGTTTCTGCGCGGCCTTGAACTGCTCCTCGGCCTTGGCGGAGTCGTGGTCGGAAGTGTAAAGCTGTCCCAGCAGCAACCGGTATTCCAGATTGTCCGGCTTCAGCGAAACAATTTTTTCGTACTCGGCAATCGCCAGCTGCAACAGTTGCTGCGCGCGTCCGCCGTTGCTGCTGTTCTCCTGCAGGTTGCTCAGCGACCGTACATAGATGCGTCCCAGCAGCACATGCGCGGCCAGGTTGTTCGGGTCCTGCTGGATCAAATCATTCGCCGCCTGCACCGCTTCGGTCACGCGGTTCACGTGGTAGTACAGCTCCGCCATGCCGTTGCGCAGCGCGGGGGAGTTGGGATCGCTGTCCAGCGCCAGCTTGAATTCCTCAATCGCCTGCGTCGCATAGTCGGCGCGGCCGGTGGCAGAGTACTGCTCCTCGTAATAATGCGAGAGCGCAAAGTGGTAGTAGGATGCCGAGTGGTCCGGCCCGGCCGGGGCAACCGGCGCGGCGGGCGTCTTGGTGGCCGCCACCGCGTGGGGCGCCGCGATGGCGGCAGACAGCAGCAACAGAAGCACGGTACGCGTGGGAAGGGCGAAGGGGCTGGTCATGCAGACAATTCCTCAGGGCCGCGCAGAGTGGCCACGCGGTCTACCAATCTTTAGACGATTCTACGCCGAGAGTGGCTGCATGGGTGCATTTTGCCGTATCTGTTGCCGGTCCGGCAGGAAATCATCCGTGCCGGAAATGCCGCATCCCCGTGAAGACCATCGCCAGCCCCAGCCGGTCCGCCGCGTCAATCACTTCCTGGTCGCGCACGCTGCCGCCCGGCTGAATCACCGCCGTCGCGCCGGACTGTGCCACCAACTCCAGCCCATCGGGGAAGGGAAAGAATGCGTCCGATGCGGCAACACAGCCTTCCAGCGGCAGCGCAGCCTTCATCGCGCCAAAGCGCGCGGCGTCCACGCGGCTCATCTGCCCCGCGCCAATGCCAATCGACTGCCCCTTGCGCGCATACACAATCGCGTTCGACTTCACGTGCTTCGACACGGTCCACGCAAACAGCAGCGCAGAGAGTTCGTCCTCGGTCGGCGGACGCTTGGTCACCGTCTTCAACTCGGCTGCCGTCACGCGCCCGCGGTCTGCGTCCTGCAGCAACGCGCCGCCGCTGATCTGCTTCAGCACCCGGGGCGTGTTGGCGTGCTTCACTTCCACCAGCCGCAGATTCTTCTTCGCCGCAAATCGCGGCAATGCCTCCGCTGCAAAGGATGGCGCCGCAATCGCTTCCACAAACAGCTTGGCAATTTCTTCCGCCGCCGCCGCATCCACTTCGCGGTTGATGCCAATCACTCCGCCGAAAGAGGAAACAGGGTCCGCCGCCAGCGCCTTCTGGTACGCCTCAAGAATCGTCGCGCCTGTGGCCACGCCGCAGGGGTTCGTATGTTTGATGATGGCCACCGCCGGCGTATCAAACTCCTGTGCCAGTTCCCACGCCGCGTCTAGATCGACAAGGTTGTTGAAGCTGAGTTCCTTGCCTTGCAACTGGTGCGCCGCCGCCACGCCCGTTCCCGTGCCGTCGGTGTAAAGCGCCGCCGCCTGATGCGGGTTCTCGCCGTAACGCAGCGTTCCCGCCAGCGGATACGCAATGCGCAGCGTCGCCGGAAAATTCTCCGCCGCCTCTGCCGGACTCTTGCCCAGCTCCAGCGTCTCCAGCGTCCCGGCAATCGCGGCGTCATACGCGGCCGTCACCGCAAAGGCCTGCTTGGCCAGCCGCCAGCGCGTCTCCCGCGAGAGCGAGCCCGCATTCGCCTGCAACTCCTCGGTCAGCGTCGCATAGTCCGCCGCGCTGGTCACAATCGCCACATCTTCAAAATTCTTCGCCGCGCTGCGCACCATTGAGGGGCCGCCGATGTCGATGTTCTCGATGATTTCCTCAAAGTGAACGCCCGCCTTGCGCGCCGTCGCCTCAAACGCGTACAGGTTCACCACCACCATGTCGATCGGTTCAATCCCGTGCGCCGCCACCGCTGCCGCATGTTCTGCATTGCTGCGGATGTACAGCAGCCCGCCATGCACCTTGGGATGCAGCGTCTTCACGCGCCCATCCAGCATCTCCGGAAATCCGGTCAGGTCGCTGATGTCGCGCACCGTCAATCCGGCCTCGCGCAATGCTCGCGCCGTGCCGCCGGTGGAGACCAGCTCAACGCCATGCCCCACAAGGGCCTTTGCAAATTCCACTAGGTTGGATTTATCTGTAACGCTCAGCAGGGCGCGGCGGATGGGCTTCAATGCTGTCAAAGGTCTCTCCCGAGGGTGGGCGCAGGTTTCGTCGCCCCCTTTAACATTGTATTGAAATTCGGATGTGCAAATCTCGGGACGGAATTGCTGGCTTGCCGCTATCGCAAATCACTGCCGCGCCACACCGCCAGCACTCGCCCCGCCGTCACTTTGTCGTCGCGCAGCAAGCGGTACGGCTGCGGCAGCCGATACGGCGGCTTCAACAAATTAATCTGCCGGAAGTCGCCGGTCTTGATCTCCGCGTTGAACCAGATCCCGCTGTCGCTGGTCAGCAGCACATATTTAAATCCCGCCGCTTTAATGTTCTGCAGCAACTTCGCCCCGTCCGCAAACGAGAGATGAAACAGCACCTCCCTGCAAATCGCCACATCGCCACCGGGCACAGGGTTCTTCGTCGCATCCACGCAAAGGAAATGGTGGTGTGCATCGGCATGCGCGGCGTTGTTCGCGTCAATCACCGCCGGCACAATGTCGATGCCCAGATAATTAAAATCGCCCTGCAGATGCCGCATCCAGTTGTAATCGCCGCAGCCGATGTCCAGCAATTCGCGGCACTCAACTTCCTTCAGAAACGCGGCCAACTCCACCAGCAGCGTGTCGGTCGCCGCCTGCGTCGACCCCGCGCCGGAAAGCGCCTCATGATTGTCGGCATGGCCCATCCAAACCTTGTTCGCATATATCTGCGTGAAGGTCTGTGCAATGTCCTGCTTGCGTATGTGCGATGTGTTTTGTCCGCGCAGCCTGCGTAACGTATTCAGCAGCCCGGTCAATCCGCAGCGGTATAGCACATGCCGGACAATTTCCTTCACGGATTGCTTGTGGTTGTACACGTCGCCGTCGCCCTCTGGAT
>CAIZGA010000441.1 GCA_903932385.1 uncultured Acidobacteriota bacterium | reverse complement strand
GCTGGCAGAGAAGACCCTGTGAGTCACGATTTTGAACTGGTAGGGTCGAAGACGCCATCAGCACAGCCTGTAGGCGGGGTATTGGGAATAATGGTCAAGCTTCAGGCAAAGATCAACGGTACAGTTCTGTTCGTTTCCATGCTTGCACTTCTGGCTGCCTGTCTGGTTCTTACCCAAAGTGTGGTTATGCGCTATTTCCTTAAGGTGCCAACAGATTGGCAGGACGAAGTTTCAGTGTTCCTGCTGATTGGCGCAGTTTATATGTGCGGTGCCTTTGTGCAAGCGGAACGCGGGCACATCGGCATCAGTGCGCTGGAGGGATTGTTCTCGCCGGCAGCCAACCGTGTGCGCCTGCTTTTGTGTGACATTGCCTCATTATCGTTCTGCACGTTTTTTACCTACAAGACCTGGAGCATGCTGCACGAAGCCGTCGTCGAGGGACAGACCTCATCCTCATCCTGGGGGCCGCCATTGTGGATACCCTACGGGCTGATGGCAACGGGCATGACCTTGCTATGCGTACAAATCCTGTTACAGATACTGGTCAGCCTGAAGAATATGGGTGCGGGAAAATGAGTATCGGGGTAATTGGCGCACTGTATGGAATCGGCACGCTGATATTCATGTTTTCCGGCATGCCGATAGCATTCGCCTTGGGCAGTATTGCCGTCCTGTTCATGCTCATTTTTATGCCGGGCTCATCCCTGGATACAGTCACGTTGAATGTGTATGAGGAGATGGCAAATATCACGCTGCTATCCGTTCCGTTGTTTATCCTGAAAGGTGCAGCAATCGGCAAATCGCGCGCCGGCGCAGATCTTTACCTGGCGATACACTCCTGGATGCACAAAATTCCCGGCGGGCTGGGGATCGCCAACGTGTTTGCCTGTGCCCTGTTTGCCGCCATGTCGGGTTCGAGTCCCGCAACTTGCTCGGCTATTGGTAGTGCGGGAATCCCGGAGATGCGCGCGCGCGGATATTCTCCAAGATTCTCGGCGGGTATCATTGCTGCAGGAGGCACGCTGGGCATTCTGCTCCCCCCGTCCATCGTGATGATCCTGTTCTCTGTCGCCGCAGAACAATCGCTGGGCAGATTGTTCCTCGCCGGGATCGGCCCGGGAATTTTGATGGTGGTACTTTTTTCTAGTTATGCTGCATTTCGTTACAAAAAGGAATACAAGGAAGCGCTCGATACCTACAATCAAGGCGGAGAAAAATCAGCTTATCTTGACGCAATGGAATTGACGCTCGGCGATAAATTCAGGCTACTTCCGCGTGTTGTGCCGTTTGTCACATTACTGGTCGGTGTGATGATTGCGCTGTATGGTGGCTTTGCCACGCCCTCGGAGACCGCCGGTTTGGGCGGACTCCTGGCATTGATCCTGATTGCGCTGATTTACAAGATGTGGCGACCATCGCAGCTCAAACCGATCCTGTCCAGCACTCTCAAGGAATCGACCATGCTGATGTTCATCATCGGCATGTCGCTACTGTACTCCTACGTGATGAGCTATTTGCATATCAGCCAATCTGCTGCGGAGACGATAGTTGCGCTCAGTTTATCAAAATGGGTTTTGCTTACCGTGATTTTGCTAATGGTCGTGGTGCTGGGATTTTTTCTGCCGCCGGTATCGATCATCCTGATGACAGCGCCGATCATTTTGCCGCCGCTCAAAGCCGCCGGTTTCGACTTGATCTGGTTCGGCGTGGTGATGACCATCGTTATGGAAATGGGACTGATTCATCCGCCGGTCGTACTTAAT